>JBBSCX010000114.1:0-9558 GCA_038249905.1 Burkholderiales bacterium | reverse complement strand
TGCTGCGCCGGGCGCAGCCGCTGAAGACGCTGGCAGCCGTTGGCGATGCGCGCCTGGCCGCCATCGCGGCGCTGGTTGCCGAATGGCAGCCCGACGCGCTGGTCGTCGGCGTGCCCTTCCACCCCGACGGCGCCGAACACGACAACACGCGGCGCGCGCGGAGCTTTGCGCGCCAGCTGCAGGGCCGCTTCAAGCTGCCGGTGCATGCGGTAGACGAGCGCTACACCACCACCGAGGCGCTGGCCGCCGGGGCCGCTGAGGCCGACATCGACGCCGTGGCTGCCGCCCTCATCCTCGACCAGCACCTGCGCAGCCTGAAGGTTCCTGCCTTTGCCCACGCCCCTGGCCCATGACAATGCTTGAGCTTGACGCCGAAGCCCTGTACGCCGACCTGCGCGAAGGCGTGCGCCGCATCCTGCCGCCCGGCGGCGTGCTGGTGGGCATCTGGACGGGCGGCGCCTGGCTGGCCGAACGCCTGCAGCGCGACCTGGCCCTGCCCGGCGGCGAGGCTGGCCACGGCGTCATCAGCAGCACCGTGCACCGCGACGACTTCGGCTCGCGCGGCTTGGTGGTCGGGCTAGGCGGCGGCAACGGCGCCACACGGCTGCCGTTTGCCATCGAAGGCAGCCACATCGTGCTGATCGACGACGTGCTGCACACCGGCCGCACCATCCGCGCCGTCGTCAACGAATTGTTCGACTTCGGCCGCCCGGCCAGCGTGCAACTGGCGGTTCTGGTGGACCGTGGCGGGCGTGAATTGCCGCTGGCCGCCGCGCATGCCGCTGCCCGCATCACGCTGCCCGCGGGCCAGCGCCTGCGCCTGGCGCGCAGCAACGACGGCGGTTTCAGTTTCGAGCTCACGCCAGCGCATTGACACCGGGACCGACACCGAGACCGAATCTGATGCCGACATGCTGATGCGCCGCAACCCCCAGCTCAACCGCCATGGCGAGTTGATCCACCTGCTGTCCATCGAAGGCCTGCCGAAGGCGGTGCTGACGCAGATCCTGGACACCGCGGGCACCTTCCTCAGCGTCAACGACCGCGACGTGAAGAAGGTGCCGCTGCTGCGCGGCAAGAGCGTGTTCAACCTGTTCTTCGAGAACAGCACACGCACGCGCACCACCTTCGAGATCGCGGCCAAGCGGCTGAGCGCCGACGTCATCAATCTCGACATCAACAAAAGCAGCACGGCCAAGGGCGAGAGCTTGCTGGACACGATCGCCAACCTGTCGGCGATGCATGCCGACATGTTTGTGGTGCGCCATGCCGAGAGCGGCGCGCCCTACCTGATCGCCCAGCATGTGGCGCCGCATGTGCACGTGGTCAATGCCGGCGACGGCCGCCACGCGCACCCGACGCAGGCGCTGCTGGACATGTACACCATCCGCCACTACAAGCGCGACTTCACGAACCTGACGGTGGCCATCGTCGGCGACATCGTGCATTCGCGCGTGGCGCGCAGCGACATCCATGCGCTGACCACATTGGGCGTGCCCGAGATCCGCGCCGTCGGCCCCAAGACCCTGGTGCCCGGCGACCTGGCGGCGATGGGGGTGCGCGTGTGCCACAAGCTGGATGAAGGCATCCGCGGCGCCGACGTCATCATCATGCTGCGCCTGCAGAACGAACGCATGAACGGCGCCCTGCTGCCCAGCGCGGGCGAGTTCTTCAAGAGCTTCGGTCTCAGCGCCGCCCGGCTGGCGCTGGCCAAGCCGGACGCCATCGTCATGCACCCCGGGCCGATCAACCGCGGCGTCGAGATCGACTCGGCCGTGGCCGACGGCAGCCACAGCGTGATCCTGCCGCAGGTGACCTTCGGCATCGCGGTGCGCATGGCGGTGATGAGCACCATCGCGGGGAATCAGGCATGAGCGCAACCCGGGTCCCCCGGTCGCGCTCGCTCCCCCCCGGGAGGACGGCGCGCAGCGCCAAGGGGGCAGCATGAAGATCTTGATTCACGGCGGGCGTGTCGTCGATCCGGCTTCGGGCCGCGACGAGCAGGCCGACATCGCCATCGCCTCGGGCCGCATCGTCGCCATCGGTACAGGCTTGGCCAACTTCGAGCCCGAGCGCCGCGTCGATGCCACCGGCCTGGTGGTCGTACCTGGCCTGGTCGACCTGGCGGCACGCCTGCGTGAACCGGGTCAGGAACACGAGGGCATGCTGGAAAGCGAACTGGCCGCGGCGGCGGCCGGCGGCGTCACCAGCCTCGTCTGCCCGCCCGACACCGACCCGGTGCTTGACGAGCCCGGTCTGGTCGAGATGTTGAAGTTTCGGGCGCGCAAGCTGTCGCGTTGCCGGCTGTTTCCGCTGGGGGCACTGACCCGCGGCCTGAAGGGCCAGGCCTTGACGGAGATGGCCGAACTGACCGAGGCCGGCTGCGTCGGCTTTGCCCAGGTCGACCCACTGCCCGCCGACACGATGGTGATGATGCGAGCGCTGCAATACGCCGCCACCTACGGCTACACGGTGTGGCTGCGACCGCAGGACGCGTGGCTGGGCACCGGCGTGGCGGCCAATGGCGCGCTGGCGACGCGCCTGGGCCTGTCGGGCGTGCCGGTGGCGGCCGAGACCATCGCCCTGCAGACGATCCTGGAACTGGTGCGCGCCACCGGCGCCCGCGTGCACCTGTGCCGTCTGTCCAGCGCCGCGGGCGTGGCCATCGTGCGCGAGGCCAAGGCCGAGGGCCTGCCGGTGACGGCCGACGTCAGCATCAACAGCCTGCACCTGACCGATGTGGACATCGGCTACTTCAACCCCGACATGCGGCTGACCCCGCCGCTGCGCCAGGGCGCCGACCGCGACGCCCTGCGCCGGGCGCTGGCCGACGGCACCCTCGACGCCCTGGTGTCCGACCACAACCCGGTGGCCGAGGACATGAAGAACCTGCCCTTCGGCGAAGCCGAACCCGGCGCCACGGGCCTGGAACTGCTGCTGAGCCTGGCCCTGCGCTGGGGGGCCGACAGTGGCCTGACGCTGGCGCAGGCGCTGGCCTGCGTGACGAGCGCGCCGGTGCGTGTGCTGGGCGAGGCCGTGGGGTCGTTGGCCAGCAGCGCCGGGCGACTGGTCGAAGGCGGCGTGGCCGATGTCTGTGTCTTCGACCCCGAAGCCACCTGGTCGGTCTCTCCGGCTGAACTGCGCAGCCAGGGCAAACACACGCCCTTCAGCTTCTGCAGCACCGGCATGGCCTTGCCAGGGCGCGTGCGCGCCACGCTGGTGGCGGGGACGGTGGCCTTCGAGGCCGCCGCAGTCGCCGTCATCGCAGCCGCTGCATCCCCTGCAGGCGCCTGAGCTTGCGCCGCCAGACGGTCGGCGCCTGGCGCCTGGCGCGGGCCGTGTTGCACGGCGTGCACGGCGTCCTTGTCGTCCTGCTGCTGTTTCCGGGGCTGAAGCAGGACGGCCGCGAAGCCCGCATCGCCTGGTGGTCGGCCAAGATGCTGCGCATGCTGGGCATGGACCTTCAGGTGCAGGGACACTTCAAGCCGGGGGCCAAATTGCTGGTGTCCAACCATGTGTCCTGGATCGACATCATGGTCGTGCACGCCGTCTGCCCCGAAGCCCGGTTCGTGGCCAAGTCCGATGTCCAGGCCTGGCCGCTGGTGAACCGGTTGGTAAGCAGCGCGCGCACCCTGTACATCCAGCGCGAGACGCGGCGCGATGCCTTGCGCGTGATGCACCAGATGGCCGAGGCCCTGGGCGCCGGCGACACCGTGGCCGTGTTCCCCGAGGGCACCACAGGCCCGGGAGATGCGCTGCTGCCCTTCCACGCCAATCTGCTGCAGGCGGCGATTGCCACGTCCACGCCGGTGCAGCCGCTGGCGCTGCGCTTTGCCGACACGCGGCAGCGCCACAGCCCTGCGGTGTCCTGGCTGGGCGCGCAGACCCTGCTGGGCAACCTGTGGGCGCTGGCCTGCGCCGAAGGCCTGGTGGCGCACCTGGCCGTGCTGCCGGCCGAGGGCACGACCCATGCCGACCGCCGCGCGCTGAGCGAGCGCCTGCGCGGCCAGATCGCCGAAGCCTTGCGCTCGGCCTGAGCCGCGGGCGCGGCGTGTAGAGTCTTCCGATGGTCCTGCCCACCCCGCGCCTGCTGCTGGCCTTCGACGACGAGGCCGCATTGGCCGCGGCCCTGACCGCGGCGCTGGGCATCGATTGCGCCATCGTCGCCCGGCATCGCTTCCCCGACGGCGAAACGCGGCTGCGCCTGCCGCCGGTGCTGCCGGCCGAGGTGATCGTGCTGCGCGGCCTGCAAGACCCCAACGCCAAGCTGACCGAACTGCTGCTGGCCGCTGCCGGCGCGCGCGAACTCGGCGCCCGGCGCTTGACCCTCGTCAGCCCCTACCTGGCCTACATGCGCCAGGACATCGCCTTCACGCCCGGCGAGGTCGTCAGTCAGCGCCACATCGGCGCGCTGCTGGCCGCGGCCTTCGACACCGTCGTGACGGTCGACCCGCACCTGCACCGCGTTGCCACGCTCGACGAGGTGCTGCCGGGCGGGCGCGGCATCGCGCTCAGCGCCGCCACCTTGCTGGGCCGATTTGTCGCGCAGCAAGTGCCGGGTGCGCTGCTGCTGGGGCCTGACGAAGAAGCCGGCCAGTGGGTGCGCGTGGCAGCGCAAGCCGCGGGTCTGGACCACGCCGTGTGCCTGAAGCAGCGCCATGGCGACCACGAGGTGGATGTCGCCCTGCCCGCGGTGGCCGTGGACGGCCGCAACGTGGTGCTGCTGGACGACGTGGCCAGCACCGGCCGAACGCTGATCAGCGCGGCGCGGGGCGCACTGGCCCGGGGTGCTTTGACGATCGATGTGGCGGTGACGCACGCTCTCTTCGTCGGCGACGCTCTGCTGCAAGTGCAGGCCGCCGGCGTGCGCGCGGTCTGGAGCACCGACTGCGTGCCCCATGCCAGCAACGTCGTCAGCGTGGTGTCGCTGCTGGCGGCGGCACTGCGGCCCTGACCCGCGCTGCACACCTTCGAGCGGGCCGGCGCGGCACCGGGCGCGGGCCGGTCCGTCAGGACGTATTGCCCTGCGTCGCCACCGCGGCCGCGGCCGCGGCTGCCGCATCGGGGTCGCCGAGGTAGTAACTCTTGATCGGCTTCAGCGCCGCATCGAGTTCATAGACCAGCGGGATGCCATTGGGGATGTTGAGGCCCACGATGTCGGCCTCGCTGATGCCGTCGAGGTACTTCACCAGCGCGCGCATGCTGTTGCCGTGGGCGGAGATGACCAGGCGCTGCCCGCCCAGGATGGCCGGGGCGATGTGCTCGTGCCAGAAAGGCAGCACCCGGGCCACCGTGTCCTTCAGGCACTCGGTCAGCGGCACCTGGGCCGGGTCCAGTTGGGCGTAACGCAGGTCGCCGCGCTCGCTGCGGGGGTCATCGGCCTGCATCGCGGGCGGGCGGGTGTCGTAGCTGCGACGCCAGATCAGCACCTGCGCGTCGCCATACTGCAGCGCCATGTCGGCCTTGTTCAGGCCCTGCAGCGCGCCGTAGTGGCGTTCGTTGAGGCGCCAGTCGTTGTGCACCGGCAGCCAGGTGCGGTCCATCTCTTCCAGCGCGTGCCACAGCGTCCAGATGGCGCGCTTGAGCACCGAGGTGTAGGCCAGGTCGAATTCGTAACCCGCCTCCTTCAACAGCCGGCCGGCCTGGCGGGCCTGCGCCACCCCGGTGGCGGTCAGCGGGACGTCGGTCCAGCCTGTGAAGCGGTTCTCCAGGTTCCAGGTCGATTCCCCATGGCGGATCAGGACGAGCTTGTGCATGGGCCGAATTCTATAATTCGCGGTTTCCTCGAACCCGCAGGACAGTCGTGAGCTTCTTTGTCGATCCGCAGAACCTGGTCCTGATCCTGGTGGCCTTCATCTCCGGCGGTCTGCTGGTGTGGCCGCTGGTCAAGGGTAGCGCCAGCGCCGCCGTGTCCACCGCCGAGGCCGTGCGCCTGATCAACCGCGAGAAGGGCGTGTTGATCGACGTGGCCGAACCGGCCGATTACGCCGCCGGCCACGCCAGCGGTGCCCGCAATATCCCCATCGGCCAGATCGAAGGCAGCAAGGAGCTGCCGTCCAACAAGACCTTGCCGCTGCTGGTGCTGTGTCCGACCGGCGCGCGTGCCGGGCGCGCCGCGTCGCTGCTGCGCAAGGCGGGCTACGAGAAGGCCGTGGCCGTCAGCGGCGGCACCGCCGCCTGGCGTGAGGCCTCGCTGCCGGTGGAGAGGTCGGCCGACAAGGCCGACAAGGCCGACAAGGCCGAGAAGGCCGAGAAGGCCGAGAAGGCCGACAAGACCCGCGACAAGGCGGCAGGCCGGGCAGCAGAACGGGCGGCTGACAAGGCGGCCGACAAGGCCACCGAGAAGCTCAGCGATAAAGCGGTCGACAAGCCCGCCGAGCAGTCCCCCACGCCCTGAGGCAGTGAGGCAGTGAGGCCGGCGTCGGCGCCGGCGCCGGCGCACCCGGCAGGACACCCGGCAAGGTCTTGGCCGCTGCGGAACAATTCGTCGCTTGACCCAGGCCCGAGGAACTGACGATGAAGCCGGTGAAGATGTACACCACCCAGGTGTGCCCGTACTGCGTGCGTGCCAAGTCGCTGCTCAAGCAGCGCGGCGTGCACACCATTGCCGAGATCCGCGTCGACCTCGAGCCCGCCGAGCGCGCCGAGATGATGCGCCTGACCGGGCGGCGCACGGTGCCGCAGATCTTCATCGGCGACACCCATGTCGGCGGCTGTGACGACCTCGTCGCGCTGGACCAGCGCGGCGGGCTGATGCCGCTGTTGCAAGGCGCCTGAACGCCAACGAAGACGCAGCTTTTGGCGCTTCGATGTCGGGGTTCTGGCGGCTGAAGTCCCGGCCGGACGCCATAATCCGCCGCCGCAGCCCGCCGCCATCCGGCCGCAGGGTGATGCCGTTTGCAAAGAGCCCACCATGTCCGACGCGACCCCCGTGTTCCAGATCCAGCGCATGTACCTGAAGGACTTGTCGCTGGAACAGCCCAATTCGCCGCAGATCCTGCTGGAGCAGTCCCAGCCCCAGGTCGACATCAATCTGGCCATGGCGGCCGGCCCGGTCGCCGAGGGCGTGTTCGAGGTCACCGTCACGGCCACCGTCACGACCAAGGTCAGTGACAAGGTGCTGTTCCTGGTCGAGGCCAAGCAGGCCGGCATCTTCGAGATCCGCAACGTGCCCGAAGAGCAGCTGCAGGGCATCCTGAGCATCGTCTGCCCGCAGATGGTCTACCCCTACCTGCGCGCCATCGTCAGCGATGTCTGCACGCGCGCCGGCTTCCCGCCCATCCTGCTGACCGAGGTGAACTTCCAGGCCATGTTCGAGGCCCAGCAGCAGCAGGCCGCGGCCCAGGCCGCCAACGGCGGCTCGCGCATCGTCACCGGCGCGAACTGAGGCATGACACCGCGATGAAGATCGCGGTGCTCGGCGCCGGCGCCTGGGGCACGGCGCTGGCGGCAGCGGCTGCAAGCGGCGGCCACGACGTGCTGTTGTGGGCGCGTGAAGCGGCGCAGTCGGCGGCCATCAACGCCAGCCGGCGCAACGTGCGCTATCTGCCGGCGGCGCGCCTGCCCGAAAGCCTGCAGGTCACCGCCGACCGCGCGGCGGCCGTGCGTCATGCGGCCGGGTCGGCGGCCGGGCCCGAGTCGGGCCTGGTCGTCCTTGCCACGCCCATGGCAGCGCTGCGCGAGAGTCTGCGGACCTTGCCGGACGACCTGCCCGCGATCTGGCTGTGCAAGGGCTTCGAGGCCGGCAGCGGCGCGCTGGGCCACGAGATCGCAGCCCAGCTGCGCCCGGGGCTGCCCTGCGGCGTGCTGTCCGGGCCCAGCTTTGCGGTCGAGGTGGCGCGCCGGCAGCCGACGGCGCTGGTGGCGGCCAGCAGCGACGCGGGGCTGTGCGCGGCCATGGTCGACGCCTTCCACAGCGAGGCCTTGCGGGTCTACTCGTCCGACGACGTCGTCGGCGTCGAAGTCGGCGGCGCGGTGAAGAACGTGCTGGCCATCGCCGTGGGCATCCTCGACGGCATGGCCGATGTCGGCGACCCGGCGCAGGCGCCGCTGGTGCCGGGGTTGAATGCCCGCGCGGCGTTGATCACGCGCGGACTGGCCGAGATGACGCGCCTGGGCCTGGCCCTGGGCGCACGGGTCGAGACCTTCATGGGGCTGTCCGGCCTGGGAGACCTGGTGCTGACTGCCACCGGCGACCTGTCGCGCAACCGACGTGTGGGCATGCGGCTGGCGGCCGGTCTGCCGCTGGCGTCGGTGCTGGCCGAACTGGGCCATGTGGCCGAGGGTGTCTACAGCGCCGCCACCGTATTGCAGCGCGCGCAGGCGCTGGGCATCGAGATGCCGATCACGGCCGCGGTGGCGGGTGTGCTGGCAGGCGAGATCGAGCCGCGCAAGGCGCTGTTGCAGTTGATGGCACGGCAGGCGCGGGCAGAGAGCTGAGCGCTGTCGACGGGCGCCTTGCGCATCAGCAGCAGCACCCCGCATTCCGGGCCGCCCGAAGCGGGTCAGCCGCCGCCTTCGTAACCGCACTGCCGCCAGGCATCGAACACGGCCACGGCCACGGCATTGCTCAGGTTCAGGCTGCGCTGCGTGGGCCGCATCGGCAGGCGCAGGCGCTGTGCCGGCGGGAACTGTTCACGCAGGGCGGCCGGCAGGCCGGCGCTCTCGCTGCCAAACACCAGCCAGTCGCCGGGCTGCCAGCGCACTGCCGCCAGGGTCGCCGAGCCCTTGGTGGTAAAGGCGAAGCAGCGCGCCGGATCGGGCGCATGCGTCGCGCACAGGGCGTCCCAGGTGGCATGGCGCTGCACGGGCGCGTACTCGTGGTAGTCCAGCCCGGCGCGGCGCAGCAGCTTGTCGTCCATGTCGAAGCCCAGCGGCTCCACCAGGTGCAAGGTGCAGCCTGTGTTGGCGGCCAGGCGGATGATGTTGCCGGTGTTGGGCGGGATCTCGGGCTGCACCAGGACGATGTGGAACATGGTTGTGCGCCCGCTCGTTGATTCGCTGATTGACTCGCTGATTGACTCGCTGATTGACTCGCTCACTCGGCCGCTCACTCAGCCGCTCATTCAGCCGCTCATTCAGCCGCTCACGACCCCGCTCAGGCCGGCGCCGGCGTGCGCGCCAGCACCCAGACTTCGACCGCGGCCGCGCCGCTGGCCAGCAATACGGCGGCGCCTTCTCGCAGCGTCGCGCCGGTGGTCATCACATCGTCCACCAGGGCCACGCGCCGTCCCTGCCAGCTCGATCGCTGCTGGGTGTCGGCGACGAATGCAGCACGCAGATTGCGCTGTCGCTCGGCACGTGTCAGCCCGGCCTGGGCCGGCGTGTCGATGATGCGCCGCAGGCCGTCGGCGCAGGTCGGCACACCGGTCTCGGCGCTCAGGTGCCGGGCCAGTTCCCGCGCCTGGTTGTAGCCGCGCTGACGCAGGCGGGCGTCCGACAGCGGCACGGGCAGCAGCAGGGCAGGCGCGGGATCGGGTGCAAAGGGAGGACAGGGCGGCCCGGCGCGTTCGACCGCGCGCGCCAGCAGGGCCGCCAGCGGTGCGGCCAGGTCCACCT
>JBBSCX010000113.1:0-9626 GCA_038249905.1 Burkholderiales bacterium | reverse complement strand
ATCGTGTCGGCGGACAGGAAGCCGATGCCCCGGATGCCATCTGCGAGCTGATATGGGTTCTCCCGAACGACTTCGATGACTTCGTGGCCATAGGTCTTGAAGATCCGCACCGCGCGGGAGGTCGATACGCCGTGAGCGTGCAGGAACACCATAATCTCCCGGGTGACCTTCTGGTCGGCCCAGCCGGACGTGATCTTCCTGGCCCGTTTCTCGCCGACGCCGTCGATCTCGCGCAAGCGCTCGGGTGTTTGCTCGATGACGTCGAAGACTCCCGTACCGAAGGCGCTTGCCGGCCGGCTGGCATAGACCGGGCCGATTCCTTTGACCATGCCGGTCCCGAGGTAGCGCTCGATGCCGCTGAGGGTGTTTGGCGGTGCCATCTTGACGAACACGGCCTTGAACTGCCTGCCATGCTCGCGATCGGTGACCCAGCCGCCGTAAGCCGATGCGTACTCGCCTGGCTTGACACTCGGCGCGCGACCCACGAGCGTGACCAGGTCGCGCTCGCCGCGAACTTTCAGGCGCAGCACGCAAAAGCCGCTGTCGGCATTGAGGAACGTGACTCGCTCGACAAGGCCAGAGAGCTGTTCCAGCGAAGGCGGTGAAGGGGCGGTCATGGGCGGCTGGAGTCTAGGGGGCGCCCGATCCCCGGCGCGGGTGGTAGGAGGCGGGGCCGCGGTGGCATGCGGACAGGGGTGCGGACGGGCGTGCGGACTGCGGTCAGTCGAGAGCCTGTACGATTCTTCGAGGCCGCGCGGCGGTCGCGTTGACACACCGCATGCATGTACATCACCGACGCACGTCACTTTCTGGACGACAAGGGCGCCATTGTCCCTCTGCGCGGCCCAGCCAAGGCAATGGCTGACTTCCATGCGGGAGTCATCGCCTACGCCACCGACTTTGATGAAGCTGGCGTGACCCTGCCGCGATGCTTCAAGTGCAAGAAGGGCACTGTCGAGGCCGCACTTGCCCAGGATGACGCCATCGTCTGGCACTGCCCGCGATGCCAGGCCGAGGGTCGCATCTCGAACTGGCAAGGCACGCTGTGGGATCTCAGTGACCGGCCGGGCACGGCAAGCTGAGCTCGGCAGAGGGAGAAGGATCGGTGGGAATCAGTTGCCGCAGGTTCATCGTTGACGACGAAGGCAGGCTTGTCCGGTTGAGGAACACCATCTTCGAGCGACTGCTGCGCGATCCACAGCACCACACCATGCCTGTGCTGGCTGGCCAGCGCGTGCGAATGGCCGAGATCCTCGTTCAGCTTGCCGACCGCAGGCCGGTGCAGGTGGCGCGACGCGTGTACTTCATCGTGAGCTTTGATGACGCCGGCCGCTTGGACACAACGCGGTTCCGAGAACAGCAGTGGGCACTTGCAGAGTCGGCACTGGATCGTGTCTTCACCGTACCCAGCGACGACGACCGTGTCCTCGACGCAGCATCGCGTTTCATTGCCCAAGGTGGCCGGTGGCGGCCGTCGAGCGAACTGGCGCAGCACATTGACGACGCGGCCCTCGGGCGCGCGTAGTCGGGCCCCGACCGGGCACCCGGTAGATGTCGCCAAAGCGGCCACGAGTGGCCGCAACAAGTCGCTCACGATCGGGCCGGTATCGAGTGCTCCGTTTAGGCGTTGGCTCAACACCTCATTAGGCGTCTCCAGATGAAGGCGCACGTCGAGTTGGCCTCGCCAGCGGCGCGGGGAGGCCTAGAGCGGCCCCGCGCCGCAGAGCTGTCGCTAGACTTGTCGAACCAACCTCAACCTCAATGATCAGCGATGGCAAGTGAGAGGCATGCGACGAAGAAGCTCACGCTACCCGGCATCGGCAATGTCGTCCAGATCGACGAGAAGCTGTTGATCGGCATTCAGCGGCTCAACGAGCTGGGTTGCACAACAAGGTTCTGTTGCCAGGGCGGGTCCGGCTACGCCATCGCCTACATCGCCCTTGAGCCGGATAAGTGCTTCCCACCCGAGTTGCAACGGGCTTGGAGAGGGGCTGCCTTCGAGGTCACGACGTCGGAGGTGTATGCAACGGTCCCCGCCCAAGAGCAAGCGCCGGATGGCTACACGCCGCAGGAACCCGATACTCGGCCGCGCAAGAAGTCGGGCATGCAGTTTCCGCCCGAGCTTGTGCATGGTGCCTGCAGCAGGGTGCCAGCGGCCAACAGGGTGTCGATGTACGGGTCGTCCAGGCCCGCCTCACGCAAGATCTCGCGGCTGTGCTCGCCCACGCGCGGCGCCGCGCGTGGCGTGCCGGCGGGGGTGCGGTCGAAGCGCGGCGCCGGCGCAGGCTGCACCACGCCTTCCACGGTCACGAAGGCGCCCCGCGCCCGGGCGTGGGCATGGGCCGGCGCTTCCTCGAACGACAGCACCGGCGCGAAGCAGGCGTCGCTGCCCTCGAGCCTGGCGCACCACTCGTCGCGGCTGTGCTGGCGCACGGCCGCGGCGATGGCCTGGCGCATCTCGGGCCACAAGCGCCGGTCGTGCTGGCGCTGGACGAAGCGGGCGTCGAGCCCGAGCGCCTGCGCCAGCACGGCAAAGAACTTGGGCTCCAGTGGCGCCAGGCTGATGTAGCGGCCATCGGCGGTCTCGTAGCAGTCGTAGAAGGGCGCGCCGCCATCCAGCAGGTTGCTACCGCGCTCCGGGCGCCAGCCGCCGCCAGCCACCAGGCCGTAGAACACCGAGGCCAGGCTGGCCGCGCCATCGACCATGGCGACATCCACCACCTGCCCGACGCCCGAGCGCTGGCGTTCGAACAACGCCGCCAGCACACCAAAGGCCAGGTACAGCGCACCACCGCCATAGTCGCCCACCAGATTCAACGGCGGCACCGGCCCGCCGCCAGCGGGGCCGATGGCGTGCAGCGCGCCTGACAAGGCGATGTAATTCAGGTCGTGCCCGGCGGCACGCGCCAGGGGGCCGGACTGGCCGAAGCCGGTCATGCGGCCGTATACCAAGCGGGGATTCAGAGCCATGCAGGGTGAGGGCCCCAGCCCCAGTTCTTCAGCCACGCCGGGGCGATAGCCCTCGATCCACACATCGGCGCCGGATGCCAGCCGCAGCGCGGCGTCGCGGCCCGCGGGCGCCTTGAGGTCGAGCGCCACCGAACGCCGGCCACGGCCGTTGACATCGAAGCGCGACTCCAGGTTCAGGCCCAGGCCGCTGGGCTGCAGGCGGTCGATGCGCACCACGTCGGCGCCCAGGTCGCACAACAGCATGCAGCACAGCGGCCCGGGGCCGATGCCGGCCAGTTCGATGACGCGCAATCCTTGCAGGGGGCCCATGGCGGCGGAGTGTGCGTCAAGCCTGCAGCGTCACCCGTCGCGCCGCAGCGACCGCGGCCAGCGGTTGTGGGGATGGCGATGCCCTAGGGCGCGTCCTACACTGGCCACAGCCGACAGTCTGCCCGGCATGCTTTCCTGGCCCTGCGATGCCCTTCGAACAAGACGCGTTCATCAGCTACGCCCACATCGACAACGAGCCCATCACCAGCGGCCAGAAGGGCTGGGTGAGCCAGTTCCACGCCACCCTGCAGACCATGCTCAGTCAGCGACTGGGCGAGCGCGCGCGCATATGGCGAGACGACAAGCTTGCCGGCAACGACATCTTTGCCGACGAGATCGTCAAGCAGTTCAACAAGACGGCGCTGCTCGTGTCCATCATCAGCCCGCGCTATTTGCGTTCGGAGTGGTGCACGCGTGAACTGCGCGAATTCTGCGAGGCTGTCGAACGCGCCGGCGGGCTCACCGATGCCCACAAGAGCCGGGTGTTCAAGGTCGTGAAGACACCCATCGATCCCGATCTGCCGCTGCCCGACGTGATGCGGGCCATGCTGGGCTACGAGTTCTTCGAAGATGCCGACGGCACCCCGCGCGAGCTCGATCCCGCCTTTGGCGACGAGGCCCGGCAAGAGTTCCTTAGTCGCATCAGCCGCCTTGCCTGGTCGCTGGCGCAGACCTTGCAGCAATTGCGTGCCCTGGCCGCGCCAGCCGCGCCATCCTCGGAAAGCGCCGCCGAACCGGTGACTGCCGGCAAGCCGGCCGTATTCCTGGCCTATTGCGGCCGCGACCTGAATGAAGTGCGCGAACAGCTCGCCACCGAGCTGCGCATGCACGGCCACGAGGTGCTGCCGTCACAGCCGCTGCCCACGAACGAAGAGGCCGTGGTGACCGAACTGGGCGCGATGCTGGAACGCTGCGCCGTGGCCGTGCACCTGGTCGGCCGCAGTGTCGGGCCGGTGCCCGACGGACCCAGCGGCCGCTCCCTGGTCATGCTGCAGAACGATTGCGCCGCGAAACGCTGCGAAGACAGCCCCTTGCGGCGCATCATCTGGTTGCCCGCTGGCGTGAGCGGCGAACGCGCAGAGCAGCAAGCCTTCATCGACGCGCTGCAGCGTGACGAGGCGCCGCAGCGCGGTGCCGACCTGCTGCGCGGCGATGTCGAGGCACTGAAGAGCACGGTGCACCGAGCCCTGCAGCCGGCCGAACCCGCGCCCACAGCCCTGGTCGCATCGGCCGCCGCGACCGCGGTTGGCGGCGCGCCCCGGGTGCATGTATTGATGTGCGATACCGACCGCACCGCCTCGGTACCCCTGCTCAAGCGGCTGCGCGCCCAGGGCCTGCGGGTGTCGATTCCGGTCTTCGTGGGCGACGCAGCGGCGCTGCGCAAGGCCAATGCCGAACTGGTGGCCGATTGCGATGCGCTGATCCTGTTCTACGGCAGCGGAGACGAGGTGTGGAAGTTCCACCAGCAAAGTGAACTGCGCAAGCTGGCCGCCTTGCGCAGCGCAGCGACCATGCCCAGCGAATGGCTCTGGCTGGCACCGCCGCTGAGCGCCGACAAGGAACTGCTGCAACTGCTGGGCGACACCCAGTTGCTCGATGGGCTGGGCGAAGGCAGTGGCGGCGGCATTGATGCGCTGCAGCCGCTGTTTGCAACCGTCGGCCCGACCCGCCCGCCGCCGTGACCGCGTTGCAGCTGCCCAGCAACCCCTTCCCCGGCCTGCGCCCCTTCCGCCATGGCGAAGAGGCCCTGTTCTTCGGTCGCGAGGCCCAGGTCGACGCCATGATCGACAAGCTGGCCGCCACGCGCTTCCTGGCCGTGGTGGGCACCTCGGGTTCGGGCAAGTCGTCGCTGGTGAACTGCGGCCTGGTGCCAGGGCTGCACCGTGGGTTGATGGACCGGGCTGGCAGCGCCTGGCGCGTGGCCACGCTGAGGCCGGGCAACCGCCCGCTGCGCGCCCTCGCCGAGGCACTGGCCCGCCCCGGCCTGCTGGCCCCGGCAGCGCCCGACGACGGCACCTGCTTCACGCCCACCGAGATGATGGAAGCCCTGCTGCGCATGAGTAAGCTGGGCCTGGTCGACGCCTGCCGGCAGGCCCATCTGGAGCCGAGGCAGAACGTACTGGTGGTGGTCGACCAGTTCGAGGAGCTGTTCCGCTTTCGCGCCCTGGCCGCCGCCGGTCCGCAAGCGACCAAGGCGCAGGAAGACGCCACCGCGTTCGTCAACCTGCTGCTCGAGGCCGCCACGCACCCTGAGCTGGCGGTTTACGTGGTGCTGACCATGCGTTCGGACTTCCTGGGCGACTGTGCCCAGTACTTCGGTCTGCCCGAGGCCATCAACCGCGGCCAGTATCTGGTGCCGCGCATGAGCCGCGACGAACGCCGTGCGGCGATTGCCGGCCCGGTGGGCGTGTGCGGTGCGCAGATCGACCCGGTGCTGCTGACCCGGCTGGTCAACGACGTCGGCGACGACCCCGACCAGTTGTCGCTGCTGCAGCACGCGCTCAACCGCACCTGGGCCTGCTGGTACGACAGCGGCCTCAGCGGCCTCAGCGGCCACACGGGCCCGCTGGCGCTGCCGCACTACGAGTCCATCGGCACGATGGCCCAGGCTCTGGGCAAACATGCCGAAGAGGCCTACGCCGCGCTGCCCAGCCCGGCGCTGCAGTCCCTGTGCGCAGAACTCTTCAAGGCGATCACCGACCGCGGTACCGACGCCCGGGGCATACGCCGACCGACCCGCATGGACACCCTGATGGCCGTCACCGGTGGCAGTGCCGACGAGCTGGCAGCCGTGATCGAGGTCTTTCGTGAGCCCACACGTTCCTTCCTGATGCCGCCGGCGGGCACGCCGCTGTCGCCCGACACGCCGGTGGATATCTCTCACGAGAGTCTGATGCGCGTCTGGCAACGGCTGCGCGACTGGGTGGACGAGGAAGCGCGCTCGGCGCAAACCTACCGTCGCCTGGCCGAAACGGCCGACCTGCACGCCGCCGGTCGGGCCGCGCTGCTGCGCCCGCCCGACCTGCCGCACGCGCGGGAATGGCAGGCCCGCGAGGAGCCCAATCCCACCTGGGCAGACCGCTACCGACCTGGCCTGGAGGCCGCCCTGCACTTCCTGGAACATAGTCAACAGGTCTACGACGACGAAGTCCGCAGCGAGCAGGCCGATACCGCTGAACGCGACCGGCTGCGCCAACAGGAACGGCGCACGCGCCGACTGATGATCGGCGCCGGCGTCATCGGCAGCGTGCTAGTGGTGATGTTCTTGGCCATGGGCTGGCTGTACCGCACCGGTGTGGCCGACGCCGAAACCGCCCTGCTGGCCGCACGCCGCGCCGCCGACGCCGAAACCGCCCTGGTGGCCGCACGCCGCGCCGCCGACTCCGAAACCGCCCTGGTGGCCGCACGCCGCGCCGCCGACTCCGCGGGCTACTCCCAGCGCCGGCGGCAAGAGGCCTACAGCAACGCCATGAGCGTCAAGAAGGAGATTGAGCAAGATATCCAACGCGCCGAGCGAGACGTCCACGCGGTGTACCTGCAGTACGCCGACCCCGATCAGCGCCGTGCAGTGGAGGCACTGCGCCCGCACCTGCGCAAGGCCGGCTGGTCGGCTCCGAGGCCCGAGCGAGTGCAGTCCGCGCCCAACAACGCGCAGATCCGCTACTTCCGCGAAGCCGACGGCAACGACGCGCGCAGCCTGTCGGCGCTGTTTAAGCGCTGGGGTTGGGGCGTGGTGAAACCGGAATACATCAAGGGACTTGAAACGAAGTCGCAGATCAGCCAGTTCGAGATCTGGCTGGCGCGGCCCAACCCGGGCGAGCTGGCTCGCCTGCTGAAGGCCATCGACTCGCCAGTCAAAGACGACCGGCTGAAGGCCCTGCA
The DNA here is from genome assembly GCA_038249905.1 of Burkholderiales bacterium. Taxonomy (GTDB): domain Bacteria; phylum Pseudomonadota; class Gammaproteobacteria; order Burkholderiales; family Burkholderiaceae_C; genus Rubrivivax. The sequence continues at coordinate 2,465 of JBBSCX010000113.1, read as the reverse complement.
AGCCCTGGTCGACAGCCATGTCGCGTCCCCCGCGGCCATCGCTGCTGCACTGGACATGGTCAGTGCGGCGAACCTGGACAAGCTGTCGTCGCCAGGGCGCTTCAACCTGCTGTACTTCCTGGCCCGCACGGCCCCATTGGCCTGGGACGACAACTTGGCCGGCATCGGCCGCGAGACGCTGGTGCGGGTGCGCACGCGCAGCGATGTCTTCAAGGACAGCCTGGAAGAGATCGCCCGGGCGGAGCGGCTGCTGGGGGCGGTCGCTGCGGGTGAAGCGCTGGCTCCACTGGGGGCGCCCTGACCCTAAGGCCTGACCCCCTACCCTCCGCCCCCGCGCAAGATCACAAGCGCCGCGGGCAAATCCTGGCCGTCGGGGCTTTCAATGCGCTGGCCAAGACGGCAGTGTTGCTGACGATGGGTTTGCTGGCCTTTTCGCCGCTGGGCGCGGCCGCCGGCTCCGTCGGCATCTCCGCGGCCTTTGCCGCGGTAGTGGCCGGCGGCCTGGTGTATGCGCTGAGTGGCAGCGCGGCCTCGCCGATGGGCATGCCCAGCTCGGCCACGGCGCTGATCCTGGCCGGCCTGGTGATGCAGCTCGCGCGCGACCCCGCGCTCGATCTGGCAACGCCCCAGGGCGTGGCGGCGCTGGCCGCCGTGGCCGGCGCCTGCGTGATGTTGACGGGCGCCGTGCAGATCGTGATGGCGCTGCTCGGCTTCGGCCGGCTGGCGCGCTATGTGCCACAGCCGGTGCTGGCCGGCTTCATGAACGGCGTGGCGCTGATGATCCTGGTGTCGCAGATACCGCCCTTGCTCGGCCTGCCGCCGCTGGCGCGGCTGGCCGATGCGGCGTTCTCGCAGGCGCAATTGCTGGCACCCGCCCTCGGCCTGGCCGCCATGGCCGCCGTCTGGTTGTTGGGATGGAAGTTCCCGCGCGCGCCGTCGGCGCTGCTGGCCATGCTGATGGGCACGGCGGTGTACGCCGCCATCGCGGCGGCCTGGCCCGGCGCATCGCTGGGGCCCACGGTGGGTGCAATACCGCAGGGCGTCGTGCTGCCCGAGGCGCTGCTCACACTGGCCGGGGGGGGACGTGCGCGCGCTGCTGCTGCGTCACGCCAGCGCGGTGGTGCAAACGGCAGCGGTGCTGGCGGTGATCGGCTCGCTCGAGTCGCTGCTGGGGGCGCTGGCCACCGACCAGATTGCGCAGACACGGCACGACCCGCGTCGCGAGCTGCTGGCGCTGGGCGCAGCCAACATCGTCAGCGGCGCCTGCGGCGGCATGGCCCTGGTGCTGCTGCGCCTGGGCGCCATCTCGCTCATCGACGCCGGCGCCCCCGGGCGCGCGCCGGTGCTGGCATCGGTGGCGACCTTCGCACTGATGTACGCCGTGGGCGGGCCACTGCTGGCCCTGCTGCCGAAGGCGGTGCTGGCCGGCATCATGATCACCGTCGCGGTGGCGCTGATCGACCGCTGGACGCGTCAGTTGCTGCGCCAATGGCGGGCGGGCGAACGCTCGCCCGAACAGGCCATGAGCCTGGCCGTGGTGGCCACGGTGTGCGCGGTGACGGTGACCCTGGGCTTTGTCGCCGGCGTGGCAGCGGGCGTGGTGCTGTCCATGCTGGTCTTCATTCGCAGCATGAACCGCTCGCTGCTGCGTGGCCGCTTCAGCGGGGAGGCCAGGCCTTCGCAGCGCATCTACGGCAGCAAGCAGGAGGCTTTGCTCGGCCCGTCCCGTGGCCAGATCATGCTGCTGGAACTGGAGGGCGCCCTGTTCTTCGGCAGTGCAGAACGCCTGGCTGAAGCCGCCGAGGCACTGCCATCGGTGTGCACTTGCGTGATTCTCGACTTTGCGCGCGTCAACACCATCGACGAATCGGGTGCGATGCTGCTGCAGCAACTGTCGTACAGGTTGGCCAGGCGCGGCATCGCGATGCTGCTGGCCGGCGTGACGCCCGAGAACGTCCACGGAAGGCGCCTTCGCGACTTCGGCACCTTTCGCGAGAGTCCGCGCGACGACTGGTGGCCTGACGCTGACCGCGCCATGGAAGCCGCCGAGCAACGCCTGCTCTCCTTGGCCGGCACGGCCCTGCCGCAGGCTATCCTGGCGCTGGCCGAAACCTCGCTGCTGCACGGGCTGCAGGCAGCGCAGATCGAGCGCGTGAACGCGGTGCTGCTGAGGCACCCGCTGGCGGCAGGAGACTTGCTGTTCCGCGCCGGAGACGCCGGCGACTGCGTCTATGTGCTGACAAGGGGATCCATCTCCATCGTCGTCGACGAGACAGCGCCGAGCCAACGCTTCGTGAGCTACTCGCCCGGCGGAGGATAGGAAGTTCAAACGCACTTTTTTGCTCCCAAAGGCCCTCCGGCAAGGCTCTCGATCACCCACTGAACCGGCCCTTGGGTCTATTTGCCGCACGTTGAAGGCCGATCCCAGCGCCGAAGTGCGTCTCTCGAAGGCATTGCCTTAGGGT
>JBBSCX010000112.1:0-9675 GCA_038249905.1 Burkholderiales bacterium | reverse complement strand
GCTGACGGCCGCCAGCGCCAGCTTCAGGCGCCTTTCGCGGTGATCCAACTCGACCAGCTCGATCTCTGCGCCGGCCAGTTCGCGGTTGGCACCGACCACGTCGTAGCCACCCTTGGGCGAACGCTGTCGCACCTCGGCGATGCTGGCACTTTCAAGCAGCACCTCGTAGATGCTGCTGGGCAGCGCCCGCTTGTCCACGCCCGAGCCCATGGTGGCGTTGCCCTGGGGGTCGAGGTCGACCACCAGCACCCGTTGTCCGATTTGGGCCAGACCGGCGGCGAGGTTGACCGTGGTCGTCGTCTTGCCGACGCCGCCCTTCTGGTTGGCAACGCAGAAGATGCGCATGCCGCCTGCGGTGCCAACTGCACCAGCGGCCCTCACGACTGCGTGCCCAGCCGGATGCCGAAGGCCACCAGCGCCACACCGGCCAAGCGCTCGAGCGCGCGCGCGAGTCGGCGATGTGCCTGCACGTGTGCGCGCACAGCCTGGGCAAAGGCCGCCAGGCTCAGGCAATAGACGGCGGTGAGGGTGGCGATGGTGGCTGCCATGGCGGCGAAGGTGATCCAACCGCGGTGCTGTGCCGGGGCCACGAACAGCGGGAAGAAGGCCATGTAGAAGACGATCGCCTTGGGGTTGAGCAATGTGATCAGGAAGGCCTGCCGCATGTAGTGCCGAGGCTCGATGCGCAGCGGTGAGGCCTGGCCTGTTGGGGCAAAGATCAGGCGCAGGCCGATCCAGCACAGATAGACGGCGCCCAGCCACTGCACACCCTGGAACAACATGGGGTGGGCGGCGAGCAGGGCGGCCACACCGGCCACCGCCAGCCACAGCAGCACCTGGTCGCCCATGATCAAACCGGCCGTGGCGGCGGCGCCGGCCCGCATTCCGCCGTAGCCCGTGGAAGCCAGCAAGGCAAAGGTGCCTGGGCCTGGCAGGGCGAGAAAGACCAGGATGGCGGCGCAGAAGGCGCCGTAGTCGGCAATGCCAAGCATGTTCAGGGCCGTGCGGGTTTTGGCGCCAGGGCTCAGCGCGAGTTGGCGGGGGTGGGTGCGGCCGGCCGCTTCATCACGCTGCCCGCTTCCGGCGCCGCATCGGCCGCACTGCCGGGCTGCGGGTGCAGTTGCCAGACAGCCAGATCGAAGCCCTGTGCCACGAGGCGGGAGCGTATCGCATCGAGGTCGCTGTTCGGCAGTTGCGGCGTGCGCGACAGCACCCAAAGGTACTTGCGCGAGGCCTCGCTGATGACCGCGTAGCGACCGTCATCGGCCAGCTGGATGACCCAGTATGAACCCCAGATCGGCAGCCAGCGCAGCCAGGACGGCAGGAACGACACCTCCAACTTGGCCGGGGACAGGACACCGTCGACCAGGGTGGCGTCTTGAGGCCGCGCCACGCCGGTGACACTGTCCAGGCTGCCATCGGCGGTTCGGCAGCGGTTGATGACCTCGACCTCGCCTACTGGCAGCAACCGGTAGCTGGCGGTAGTGTCACTGACGCACTGGCGCTGGAAGCGGTTCGGGAACCAGGCGACCTGGTACCAGGTGCCCAGGTAGGGCTGAACCAGAAGGCGGGGCAGCGGCTCGGGTGGCGAGTTTGCCGATGCAGTCGCCGATGCGGTGACCGATGCGGTGACCGTCGCCCCAGCAAGGAGCATTGCGAGTGCGAGGCAGCGAATTGGAAGTTTGTTCATGGGGTTCGGTGTTGTCGGCGCATCTTTGTTTCAGGCTCTTGCAGGCGGGGGACTGTCCGGACGAGAGACCGGCCGCATCCACACCAGACAGCGTTGCGCGTCCAGCCCGGGCACTTGCAATGGTTCCACGTGAAACACATCGATGCCGGTCGGCAGCGCATTCATCTCATCCTGGGGCGCCCTGCCCTTCATCGCCATCCAGGCACCACCAGGCGCCAACAGCGCCTGCGTCAAGCGGATGAAATCAGCCAGTGATCCGAATGCACGCGAAGTTATCAGATCGAAGGGCTCGGCCTTCAGGCTCTCGACCCGGGCATGCACGGCCTGCAAGTTGGGCAGACGAAGTTCGGACGCTATCTGGCGCACGAAGGCCGTTTTTTTGGCCACGGCATCCACGCAGCTGACTTGAAGTTCAGGCAGCAGGATAGCCAGCACCACGCCCGGCAAACCGCCACCACTGCCCACGTCCAGTATCCGGCCATGGACGGGGCGCGGACCAGCCTCCAGGTGACGCTGCACGGCCGGCACGACCGCCAGACAGTCGGCCAGATGCTGAGTGAACATGGCCGCTGGATCGCGCACCGACGTCAGGTTGTAGGTGCCGTTCCACCGCTGCAGCAGGGCCAGATAGCCGACCAGTGCCTGCCTCTGCGCAGGTCTGCAGAACAGATTCAGCGCGACACAGGCTTCGGCCAGTCGCGTTGCAAAGTCCGGTGGCGGCTTGGAGGTGTCGGTCACGCTGCCCGGCCGAGTTGGGCATCCGCCATTGATGCCGTCGATGCCGGGTCCGATACTGGGCCCACTACCGGGTCCATTACTGGGCCCAATGCAGGGTCCAATACCCTGGCGGCTTGGACCGGTTCTTCCCCCACGCCGCTCGACGCTGCACCGTTTGAGCCCCCCTCGGTCGCCAGGCTTCCTTCGCCAAGCCCCTTGAAACGTCGATGCTTCAGGTGCACCAGCAGCAAGGAGATGGCTGCGGGTGTGACGCCCGACATGCGTGAAGCCTGGCCGAGCGTCGCTGGCCGATGCCGTTGCAGCGTCTGCCGCACCTCGAAAGACAGCGCGGGCACTTCGCTGTAGTCCAGCGTGGCCGGCAAGCGCAGTGCCTCGTAGTGCGCCGCACGCTCAACCTCGTCCTTCTGCTTGTCGATGTAGCCGGCGTACTTGATGCCGATCTCGGCTTGCTCGATGACGGTGTCGGCCAGCCGGTGGCCCAGTTCCGTACGCAGTGTTTCACGTGAAACAGCGCCGGAATGCCCGGCGATCTGCGCCAGTGCGGTCACGCACTCGAAGTCGACACCGGGGCGGCGCAGCAGGTCGGCCAGGCTGTATTCATGCTCAAGCGATTTACCCAGAAGGCGCTCGGCATCAGCGTCAGGCACCGTCGCTGGGCGCAGCCAGGTATTGCGCAGGCGCTGCAACTCGCGCTCCAGGGCCTCACGCTTGCGCTCGAAGCACGCCCATCGCCCATCGTCCACCAGCCCCAAGGTCCGGCCAATCGCCGTCAGCCGCAAGTCGGCGTTGTCCTCGCGCAGTTGCAGCCGAAACTCGGCGCGGCTGGTGAACATCCGGTACGGCTCGGTCACGCCCTTGGTCACCAGATCGTCCACCATCACGCCCAGGTACGCCTGACCCCGACCCAGCAGCCAGCCCTGCTCGAAGCGCGCCCTGCCCTGCACCTGCAATGCCGCGTTCACACCCGCGTGCAGGCCCTGGGCAGCCGCCTCTTCGTAGCCGGTGGTGCCGTTGATCTGGCCGGCGAAGAACAGGCCCGCGATGCTGCGCGTCTCGAAGCTGGGCTTCAGTTCACGCGGGTCGAAGAAGTCGTACTCGATGGCGTATCCCGGCCGCAGGATGTGCGCCTGCTCCAAGCCCACCATCGATCGCACCGCCGCCAACTGCACATCAAACGGCAGCGAGGTGCTGATGCCGTTGGGGTAGAACTCGTGGGTCGTCAGGCCCTCGGGCTCCAGAAAAATCTGGTGGCTGTCCTTGTCGGCGAAGCGATTGACCTTGTCTTCGATGCTGGGGCAGTAGCGCGGCCCCACCCCTTCGATCACGCCGGTGAACATGGGGCTGCGGTCGAAGCCGCCGCGGACGATCGCGTGCGTGCGTTCGTTGGTGTGCGTGACCCAGCAGGGCAGTTGCTGCGGATGCTGCTCTGGCGTGCCCATGAAGCTGAATACCGGCACCGGCCCGCTGGGCGGTGCGCCGTCGGCGCCGGGCATTCCATCGCCCGGCTGCGCGACCAGTCGGCTGAAGTCGATCGTGCGCCCGTCCAGGCGCGGCGGTGTGCCTGTCTTCAGCCGCCCCTGCGGCAACTGCAGGGCTTTCAGCCGTGCCGACAGCGTCACGGCGGGCGGGTCGCCGGCGCGGCCGGCACTGTGGTTCTGCAAGCCCACATGGATACGGCCGTCGAGAAAGGTGCCTGCGGTCAGCACCACCGTCCGGGCCCGAAAGCGCAGACCGATTTGCGTGATGGCGCCGACGACACGGTCGCCGACGCCATTGGACTCGACCATCAGGTCGTCCACCGGCTGCTGGAACAGCCACAGATTGCGCTGGTTCTCCAGCCGCCGGCGGATGGCTGCGCGGTACAGCACCCGGTCGGCCTGGGCGCGGGTGGCACGCACGGCGGGGCCCTTGCTGCCGTTGAGGATGCGGAACTGGATGCCCGCCTCGTCCGTGGCCGCAGCCATCGCACCGCCCAGGGCGTCGATCTCCTTCACCAGGTGGCCCTTGCCGATACCACCGATGCTGGGGTTGCAGCTCATCTGCCCCAACGTGTCGAGGTTGTGCGTCAGCAGCAGCGTGGTGCAGCCCATGCGGGCAGCGGCCAGCGCGGCCTCGGTGCCGGCGTGGCCGCCACCGACGACGATGACATCAAATTCCTGCGGATGCAGCATGACGGGCCCTTCTGGCTCCGCGCACGAGCCCCGGCGGTCGCGCGCAAACCTTTGATTTTACGAGCTGAAATCGTCGCAGCCACGGCATTGCAACGTCACCGCAAAATGACAGCCGACGTGCTTTGCGCGTGCCGGTTCAGGCGGGAATCACACCGCCCGACCTAAGATCCGTGCCATGGACTGTCGCCCCGCCTGCGGCGCCTGCTGCACGGCGCCTTCGATCACCAGCCCCATCCCGGGCATGCCCTGCGGCAAGCCGGCCGGCGTGCGCTGCATCCAACTCGACGACGACGCGCGCTGCCGCCTGTTCGGCCGCGCCGATCGACCCGCCGTCTGCGCCAGCCTGCATCCCAGCACCGAGATGTGCGGGACCGACCGCGTCCATGCGCTGCAATGGCTGGGTGCGCTGGAACGCCAGACGGGCCCGGGCTGACCCCGCACCTGGGCCGGCAGCACCGGCGGCGCCGCTCCGGCTCAGGCCAGCGGCTCGCCGCCACCCAGGCTGCGCAGGTCCTGCGCCACCCGGCCTTCGTGCAGCGCAATCACACGTCCGGCCGAGGCGATGGTCTCGGGCCGATGGGCAACGATCACGCGCGTCAGGGCCAGCTGGCGCACGGCGCGGTTGACAGCCCTTTCACCATCGACGTCCAGCGCGCTGGTGGCCTCGTCCAGCAACAGCACCCGCGGGCGCTTGTACAGCGCACGCGCCAGCAGCACGCGCTGCTTCTGCCCGCCCGACAGCGAGGTGCCGAGGTCACCGATCAGCGTCTCATACGCCATCGGCATGGCCTCGATCTCGTCGTGCACGCCCGCCACCATGGCGCACTGGCGCAGCCACTCGGTGTCGGGGCTGACGGCGAAGAAGCTGATGTTGTCGGCAAGCGAGCCGCTGAACAGCGGCTCGTCCTGCATCACCACGCCCACCTGGTCGCGCCAGGCGCGCAGGCCAAGGCGCGCCAGCGGCACGCCGCCGACACGCACCTCGCCGCTGTCGGGCTGGTGCACGCCCAACATGATCTTCAGCAGCGTGGTCTTGCCGCTGCCCGAGGGGCCGACGATGGCCACCGACTCGCCCGGCTCGACGCGCAGACTGACACCCTGCAGCACCGGCGTCTCGCCGTCGGCGTAGGCGAAGCGGATGTCGCGCAGTTCGATGCCGACCGCTTGCGGGGCCGCTCCCACCCCTGGCCCCGGCGCCGGCTTCGCGGCCACGGCACTGACCGCAGCGACACCATCGTCCTCCGGCGGCGTCAGCACGATGTCGGCCAGGCGTTCGCCCTGCAGGCCCAACATCTTCAACTCCACCGCCTTGTCGATCAGTCCGCTGCTGCGCAAGGCGAACTGCTCCCTGAAGGCGAAGAACGCGAACAGCATGCCCAGCGACAGCTGCTGGTCCATCACCAGCAGGGCGCCCAGCCAGATCACGGCCACCCGCTCCAGGCCGAACAGCAAGCGATGCAGTACGGCGAACAACAGTTCCAGCTTGCGTGCGCCGATGTCCGCGTTCATGGCATGCACCACCAGGCTGGAGAAACGTGAACGCCGGTCGGCCTGGGCGTTGAACTGCTTGATGGCCTGCACACCGCGCAAGGACTCCAGGAAGTGGCTGGCCTGGCGCGCCTCGAACGCCAACGTCTCTTCCGTCGCCTGGCGCAAGGGGCCGAAGAAAACGCGGCGCAGCAGCGCATACAGCGCCACGGCGGTCACCGCCACCGCCGTCAGTTGCAAGCTGTACAGCAACATCATGGCCAGGGTCAGCACCACCAGCAGGCCGTCCAGCAGCGCCTCGACAAATTGGGTCGTCAGCGTCTTCTGAATCTGCTGCACGGCCGAGAAGCGGCTCCAGATATCACCGGCATGCCGTTTCTCGAACCAAGCCACGGGCAGGCGCAGCAAATGGGCAAAGACATTCACCAGCCACTGCAGGTTCAACGTCGACGACAGGTGCAGCACGGCCCAGGACCGCGCCGCCGCCGTCAGCACCTGCAATAGCACCAGCAGGCCGAAACCCAGGCCCAGCGTCACCAGCAAGTCGCGGTCGCCGCTGACCAGCACTCCGTCCACCACCCACTGCAAATAGAAGGGCGACAGCAGCACAAAGGCTTCCAGCGCCAGCGCCAGCAGCGCCACCTGGGCCAGCGAGCGGCGCAAACCGCGCACGGGGCCCAGCAACTGGCGCCAGGTGATGCGCTGGCGCTCGTCGGCCGGCATGAAGCCGGGCGCGGGGGACAGTTCCAGTGCGACGCCGGTGAAGTGCCGCGAAAGCTCGGCCAGCGGCATCCTGCGCGCGCCGCGCGCCGGGTCATGCACCAGGGCCGTGCCGCGGCTGACGGACACCAGCACGACGAAGTGGTTCAGGTCCCAGTGCAGGATGCAGGGCAGCTGCAGCTGTGCCAGTTCTTCGGGCTCGGCGCGCAGCGCACGCCCGTGCAGGTGCAGGGTGTCGGCCATGCGCATCAGTTCGGCCAGAGTCACCCCCTTCAGCGACACCGAGAAGCGCCGCCGCAGCGCCGGCAGGTCGGTGGCCAGGCCGTGCGCACCGGCCATCATCGCCAGGCAGGCCAGGCCACATTCGGTGGCCTCGGCCTGCAGCAGCACCGGCACCGCAGGCGCGCCCAGACCGAACAGCCGGCCCAGGCCCGTGTGCAGGGCGGCGGTGTCTCGCGGGGTCGGCGCGGCCCCGCCGGCGTTCGGCTCGACGCCCATCAGTTGCGGTCCCGCCAGCCCAGCAGCGGCTCGAACAGCCAGGCGATCAGGCGTCGTGTCTCCAGCAGCACATCGGCCTGCAGCCGCATGCCCGGTGCCAGGGCCAGTGCTGAGGCCGTGGCCCTGCCCGTGTCAGTGGACGTGTCCCTTTCCGTGTCCATGCGGGCCGGCTCCAAGGCCACGGTGATGCGAAACATCGGCTCGCCACTGCCGCCTTCCGACGCGGGCAGCGACAGCGCCGCCAGCTCGCTGGCCGCCAACGGCGTGCGCGACACGTGCAATACGCGCCCCGGCATGTGACCGTACTTCTGGTAAGGATAGGCATCGAAGCGCAACCGCACGGCTTGCTCGGCGCGCACAAAACCCACTGCGCTGGACGGCGCATACAGGTGCGCCTGCAGGGTCGCCCCGGCCGGCACCAGACTGGCCAGCGCCGCGCCGGGGGCCACGCTCTGGCCGGTGTCGGCCAGCACGGCGCTGACCACACCCGCCGCCGGCGCCCGCACCAGCAGCCGGCTTTCGCCACCGAGCTCGGCCACCTCGCGGTCCAGTTGCGACAGTTCGCGCTCGATGCCGCCGGCCGTGACCGCGGCCTGCGCCGGCAGGCTGCCGCGCTCGCCATCGAGTTCGTCCCGTTCTCGCGACAGCGTCAGTTTTTGCCGCGCCAGCGCTTGCGCCGCAGCCTGAAGAGCGAGCACTTCCTCACTTTTCGCTTGCACTTGGGCCTGAGACATGAACTGCTGTCCCTGCAGCGATTCGATCCGCGCCAGTGCCTGCTGTGCCAGCGCGAGCCGCTGCTGCTGCAGAGCGGTTTCGGCGTCGAGCTGGGCCAATTCGGCCTCCAGCGTCCGCAGCCGACGGTCCAGCGCGGCGCGTTGCGTGCCCGCAAGCCTGTCCTGCTGCTGCATTGCGGCCTGCAGACTGCGGCGGCGGTCGTCCAGGCTGCGTGCCACCTGCGCCTGGGCCTCGGGCGCCCAGCGGGCGCGGTCCAGTGCCAGCACAAAAAGCAAATCGCCGGCAGCGACGGTCTGGCCTTCGCGCACGCGACTCTCGACCACCGTGCCGGCCGCTGCAGGCACCAGCCGGATCAGGCCCAGATCGGGCACCAGCACACCGCGGGTGCTGGCCTTGCGTGTGTAGTCGGCCAGGCTCAGGAAGGTGAGCACGGCCACCAGCGCCAGGACCGCGCCGCCCGTCAGCAGGGACAGCGAAAGCGGCCGAGCCAGTTGCACGCCGCCCAGCCAGGACTGTTGTTGCGCCTGCAGCGCCTCGGGCCTGAAGAGCGAGCGCATGTCAGCCCGGGCCGAGGCCAAGCTCGGTGCGCCGACAACGTACGCGACGTCGCCTTGGCGAGCCGCCCGGCATCCCGCGGTGGCGCCTCAGGCGCCGGCCGACCGCGAGGGCGGCCGCCGGCGCGGGCATGGACTTACCAACCGCCCTTGGGCAGACGGTTGTCGCCAGACGTGGAGGTCGCTGGCGCACCCCAGCCACCCTTGGGCAGGCCACCGCTGACCTGCTGCAACTGATGGGCGTCCAGTTCCTGAGGGCCTGCCTGGGTGGCGGGCTTCTGGGCACGGGCGGTGCGGGTGGAGGAGGACTTGGCGAAAAGGCTGAACAAGCTTTGCATGTGTGGCTCCATCGGCGCGTCTGTGCGGAATCGCACGTTTCACCGCGATTGGAGCAGCGCCACGGTCGGCCGAGAACTGTCATGTCTTACAGGATGCCGCAATACCACAGCGGCGGGGGTCGGATCAGTGAATCAGACCCAGCCGCAGCGCCTTCAGCACCGCCTGGTGCTTGCTGACACAGCCCAGCTTGTGCATTGCGTTGTTCACGTGCAGTACGGCGGTGCGCTCGCTGATGCCCAGCACGGCGCCCACTTCCCAAGCCGTCTTGCCTTCCATCGTCCAGCGCAGCGCCTCCAGCTCACGCGGCGTCAGTGCCGGCCGCTCCGGACGCTGAGCCAGCGGCAGCAGCAAACGCATCGCTGCGTCCTGGGCGTGCACCGCAAACAGCTGCAGGTCGGCCACCAGGCGCTGCAACTCGTCGGCGTCCTCGGGCAGGGGCTGGTCGCGGTCGACGCCGAACAGAAAGTGCCGCCCCTGGGGCAGGTGCAGCGCCATGGCGATGCCGGTGCGGTAGCCGAAGCCGGCCTGGTGTTCCCAGAGCTCGGCGGCGTCGTGTTCGACGTAGGTGTCCTGGTCCCAGATGATGGGCACGCTCTGGCGGCGGCAGTGCTGCATCACCGGGTCCTTGCGCTGCAGCGCCGGGTCGAAATAGACCTGGGTGAAGCTCTCGGGCGTGTTGTCCACGGTGATGAAGTCGGCCTGGCCCAAGCCGTGATCAACGACCGTGATGGCCGAGACGGTC
>JBBSCX010000111.1:0-9676 GCA_038249905.1 Burkholderiales bacterium | reverse complement strand
TTTGGCGATCTGATCGCGACCCGATGGTGACCTGAGGCCCGACCGATGGCGACTTTGCCTGCTGAACCCGCGGTGATGGCGGCACTGGCCGTGCCCGAGACCGGGCAGCCCGCGCTGCCGTGGCTGGCAGCGCCGCTGGCGGCTGCGCTGGCCAGCCACCGCGGCCATGCGCTGCTGGTGCACGGCGCAGCCGGGGTGGGCGCGCTGCACTTTGCGCTGGCACTGGCCCAGGCCTGGCTGTGCGAGTCGGACGCGGACTCGGACGCGGACGACACCCGGCCCCTACACCCCCGCCCCTGCGGCCGTTGCGGCAGCTGCCACCTGGTGCAGAGCAAGGTCCACCCCGACCTGGCGCTGCTGATGCCACAAACCCTGCGCCGCAGCCTGGACTGGCCGCTGCGCGACGACAAGCCCGACGAGGACGGCAAGAAGAAGCCCAGCCGACAGTTGCGCGTGGACGAAGTACGCGGCCTGATCGACTGGACGCAGCGCACCTCTGGCCGTGGACGCGGCAAGGTGGCTGTGCTGCACCCGGCCGAGGCCATGAACCTGCAGTCCGGCAACGCCCTGCTGAAAACACTGGAAGAGCCACCGGCCGGCACGCGCCTGGTCCTGACCACGTCCGACCCGGCGCTGCTGCTGCCGACGGTGCTCAGCCGTTGCCAGCACCTGCGACTGCTGCCGCCGCCCGCGACCGAGGCCAGTGCATGGCTCGCGGCCCAGGGAGTGGAGCGGCCGGAAGTGCTGCTGGCGGCAGCCGGCGGACGGCCGCTGGACGCACTGGCGCTGTCGGCCGCCGGCATCGATGCCGCCACCTGGGCCGCTTTGCCCCGTGCCGTGGCGGCCGGTCGGGCCGAGGCGCTGGCCGGCTGGGCGGTTCCGCAGGCCGTGGACGCACTGCAGAAGCTCTGCGCCGACGCCTTGACCCGCGCTGCAGGCGGGACCGCGCGCTACTTTCCCGACACTGCCTTGCCACGGCCCGGCCCGGCACGCGCGCTGCTGGACTGGCATGAGGCGCTGTCACGCGTCGCGGCGCATGCCGGCCACCCGTGGCACGAAGGCCTGCTGATCGATGCCTTGGTGGCGCAGGGCAGCACCGCCCTGGCGGCCGGCGCCCACGGCAAAACTGCCAGTCCGTGACATTGACTTCGCGACCGCCCGGGCCGGTCGAAGCGTCGGTTGATGTCGTTTGATGTCGTTTGAGACCGCTTGGCTACACTCGCTGCCATGAATGAACGCGTGCCCGGCAAGCTTGGCGGTCCCAGCCCGCCCGCGCTGCCGGCGGGTTCGACCGCGACCGGGGTCGCGGCACCGGGCCGGCCGGCTGTCATCCAGTTGGTGTTTCGCGAGAAGGGTGCGCTGTATGCGGCCTACATCCCGCTGTTCACCGACGGCGGCCTGTTCGTGCCGACCACGCGCGACTACAGGCTGGGCGAGGACATCTACCTGCTGCTGTCGCTGCCTGACGACCCGCAGCGCTTTCCGGTCGCTGGCAAGGTGGCCTGGCTGACACCGGCCAATGCCTCGGGCGGCCGCACCCAGGGCGTGGGTGTGCGCTTCCCCAACGACGACAAGACGCGGCAGTTGAAGATCAAGATCGAGGAGATCCTGGGCACCTCGATCTCGTCGTCCAAGCCGACGCAGACGATCTGACCGCCGCAGCGGCGCTGCCCGCGGTACCCGCCCCATGTTCGTAGATTCCCACTGTCACCTCAGTTTTCCTGAACTGCACGCGCGCCTGCCGCAGATCCTGCTGGACATGCGCGCGGCCGATGTGCACCAGGCGTTGGCCATCTGCACCACGCTGGAAGAATTCGACACCGTGCATGCACTGGCCACAGGCCACGACATGCTGTGGTGCAGTGTCGGCGTGCACCCCGACAACGAGGGCGTGCAGGAGCCGAGCGTCGCCGACCTGGTGCAGCGCGCCGCGCTACCCCGCGTGGTGGCCATCGGCGAGACCGGACTGGACTACTACCGCCTGAACGGCCGCAGCGTGGCCGACATGGCCTGGCAGCGTGAACGCTTTGCCGTGCACATCCGCGCCGCGCGCGCCACCGGGTTGCCGCTGGTGGTGCACACGCGCAATGCCAGCGCCGACACGCTGGCCATGCTGAAGGACGAAGGGCAGGGCGCTGTGCGCGGCGTGTTCCACTGTTTCACGGAGACCGCCGCCGTGGCCGAGGCAGCGCTGGCGCTGGGATTTCACATCTCGTTCTCGGGCATCCTGAGCTTTCGCAACGCGGCGGACTTGCGCGAGGTGGCCCGCCAGGTGCCGCTGGACCGCTGCCTGATCGAGACCGACAGCCCCTATCTGGCACCCGTGCCGCACCGCGGCAAGACCAACAGTCCGGCCTGGGTGCCGCATGTGGCGGCCTGTATGGCACAGGCCAAGCAACTGGATCTGCACACCGTGGCGCAGGCGACGACAGTCAACTTTCAGCGTCTGTTCGGGCTGCCGGCCTGGGAGGGGCAGGTGGTGCCGGGCGCCATCCAGAATTGATGTATCACATGAAGAATCTCAGGCATCTCATTGTCGCCATTTGCATTTCATGCTTTGCCGGCATCGCGCTGGGCGATGCCAAGCTGGACTTCTTTCGGGCCGTGTCGCGCGACGACGCCGGCACCGTCAAGCGCATGATCGAGCGCGGCTTCGACGCCACTGCCGCAGGTGAGCAAGGGCAGACGCCCCTGCTGCTGGCCCTGCGAGAGGATTCGGCAGAGGTCGTCGACGCGCTGCTGGCGCTGCCCCAGGTACCGGCCTTCGACACCCCCAATACCGTCGGCGAGACGCCGCTGATGATGGCCGCGCTGCGGGGTCGCCGCGACTGGGTGCTGCGGTTGCTGGAACTGGGCGCCGCGGTCAACCGCAGCGGCTGGACGCCGCTGCACTACGCCGCCAGCGGGCCCGAGCCCGCGATCGTGGCGCTGTTGCTCGACAGGGGTGCCGCCGTCGACGCACGCGCCGCCAACGGCAGCACGCCGCTGTTGATGGCCGCGCGCTACGGCGCGATCGAAGGCGCGACGCTGTTGCTGGCACGTGGCGCCGACCCGCGGCTGCGCAATGCAGCCGGCCTGGGCGCAGCGGAAGCCGCACGCAGCGCGGGGCGCGACAGCCTGGCGGAACGTCTGGACACGGCCGCCGCCGCCCGCTGAGCGGCCTGCACCGGGACTGTCCAGCCGCCAGCGCAGCCTGGCACCGCAGGCGTTGGCCCGATTTCGTGTCAGAAGACACCTGACACGCGGCATGGCGCTGCGCTGACTCGGCAGGCACTTCATCGGCACGTACATTGACCGACATGGCTGCAACGTGGCCTGGTGTTCGGGCCTTGTCCCTGATCTGAGGAGAAACGTCATGTCCCAGCCGAGTTCGGAACGCAACCCGTTCCTTCTGATGCTCCAGCCCGAGGTCGTCCTGGCCGCGATGCAGAAGTCCGAGCGCCTCAGCGGGCTGAACCGGCACCTGTGCCGGCCCCTGGACCGTGTGCCGGGCACACCGCCGGGCACCTACGCCGCAACGGCCGACGAGCCGCAGGACGCGGTGCAGACCGACGATTGATCCTCTGCAGTCCAGGACCGCAGCGGTCCTGGCCCAACAATGGCCTAGCCGCGGAGCCGCGTGCTGTGGCGAGGCTGCGCTGTCAGTCAGGCTGTGGCTGTGGCTGTGGCCAGGTGGTGCTGTGGTGTGGCGGGGCTGTCGCGGGGCTTTGCTGTGGCATCGGTCGCCCTCACTCGCACACCACCGTATGCGGTACGATGTATATTATGTTAAGTCTTGGTCGCGAAGTGCTTGTTGCGACTGGCCAGCGACAGGCCCTGCGAGCGCCGACCAATGAAAAAAACCCCGCGACGATGGGTCGCGGGGCCCGCTGAAAACACGCCTTCAGCGCGGCGCGTCTTCGATGTGGATGCACTGCCCGCTCCATACCCGCTGCGTCTTGCTGCGCGTGGGGTCCGGCGCATTCACGCGCACATCCAATGAGCACTGGTAGGCCGTGTCGCGTGCGCCGAAGATGATCGGACTGAGGTCGTAGCTCGGCGTCGTCGTGCGGGCCGTCACCACGCGCGGCGCGAAGGCCGGGTTCGGGTAGTACGCGGTGTAGCTCCAGTCGTAGCTCAGCGCTTCGGCGCTCGGGTTTTCAATACCCAGTTGCGAGAAGTAGCGCGGCTGGTCGGTTCCTCCCAAGGACAGCGGCCTGCAGCCGATCTGGCGCAAGTCGATGCGGGCGTTGTTGGCCACCGCGTTGTTCCGGCAGCCGAACCTCTGGTTGCCGATCAACAGCGGGTCGCGCGCAAAGGCACCGAATGT
Organism: Burkholderiales bacterium; assembly: GCA_038249905.1. Classification (GTDB taxonomy): domain Bacteria; phylum Pseudomonadota; class Gammaproteobacteria; order Burkholderiales; family Burkholderiaceae_C; genus Rubrivivax. The sequence goes on along the minus strand of JBBSCX010000111.1, from coordinate 5,367 downwards.
GCTGATGCGCGGATACGGGTTCACCGGCGGTGGCGTGACCTGGTAGGTGGTGATGGCGCTGGCCCGCTGGCCTTCGCGGTCCTGCGTCGTCACGCGCACGTCGCGGTTGCCGCTGGCCCCGAAGCGGATGGTGCGACTGCAGCCTGTGCCGGAGACCACTGTGTCAGGCGCGTCCACGGCCCAGCTCATGGCCGTGCACAAGGCGGACGGATCGGACTCGTTGCGGTCGGTGGCGATCGCATCGATGACGAAGTTCTCGTCCTGCGCCGGCACGCCATTGCTTTGCAGCCTGACGCTGGGCGCCGTGTTCAGCACCAACACCTGCTTGTTGACGGTGACCGTCTGCGTGCCATAGCGCGCCGTGATGGTCAACGTGCTGCTGCCTTCGCTCTGAAAGCTGAACGGCAGCGCGTTGGCAAACAGGGTGCCGCCCTGGGGCGCGTTGACGAGCCATTGGCCGTCGTACAGCAGGCCGTCGCGGTTGGACGTCACCGTCAGCCTCACGTAGTTGGCCACCGGGTGCGTGACTGCAAAGCTCGGCGCCAGGTCGGCTTGCACACGCAGGTCCACGCCCTGGGTGCCACGCGGGTCGATCGCCAGGCCCGTGGTGCCGCCCGGCGTGACCTGGTCGCGCGTCCAGCCGAGGCTGCGGCTGGCGTCGAAGTCCAGCACTTCCAGGGTGCTGAACAGCGTGCTGACGTAGTCGGCCGGCACGTAGTAGTAGCCACCGTCGGCGACGCAGCCCCAGGAGTTGCGAACGATGAAGTAGCCCCCACCGCCCACCGTGGCCGGCGCGGCGCCGGGCCAGGTCAGCGCTTCGTTGCTGATGAAACCGACGATCTGCACCAGATGGCCACCGTAGGAGTCATCCACCATGTTGCCCGCGGCATTGCGCATCTGCTTGCGGTAGTCGGACACGATGCCGCTGGCCGGCGCCGACCACACGCCTTCGTAGACCGGGAACGACGCGATCAATGACACGCCACTGGACAGCAGCGCGCGATAGCGGTTCAGATCGAAGGCCTCGCCGTTGGCCCAGACCTGGCGCACACGGCTGGCGGCGATGCCAGGGCCGTTGAAGACCCGCGTGTTGAAGCCGCAGTAGTCCCGGCCCAGCACCGTGACACAAGAGCGCTGGCTCTGGTGCGCTGTCTCCGAACACCAGCCGGTATAGCCGCTGCAGGCGCCGGTGTAGGACGCAGCAGTGCCGACCACACCTTCAGCAAAGGCATTGGCGGGGCGGCCTGTGGCCTGGTTGTAGGTCCAGTTGCTCTCGCCCATCAGGCTCTGGTTGCGGTCGACGGCGGCGTTCAACGCAGCCGCTGCCGAACCGCCATCGACAAAGTCGTTCTCGAACCACTCGCGCTTGACCTTGTTGACCAGGAACTGCTCCGACACATTGCTCACGCGGTCGTTCTGCACCCTTTCACGGCTTTCCACCGCAGCCACGGCGGCGAAGGCCCAGCAGGTGCCGCGTTCGCCTTGCGCTCTGACCGGTGACACGAAGGACCGCAGCGGAAACCAGAACCTTGACGCATAGCCACTGGACACGCAGGCACCGCCGTTGTCCACGCCGTTGCCGGCGGAAAGTGCGCGCATGACCCCCGACGGAGCGGCAGCGGTCACGCGGGCGCCGGGGTCCAGGCGCGTCTGGTCGATGTCCGCCAGCGCAGCCAGCGCCGTGTCCATCTGTTGCGCGGCGGCCTTGATCTGCGCCAGCGTGGCGCTGGCCAGGCTGGCGGGTGCGGGCACCTGGGCCTTCATGGCGTCGCTCATCAGCGAATACGACAGCGCGTAAGTGGCGCGGGCGTTGTCGGGGTCGCGCGCCAGACGGTAGCTGGCGGCTGCGTTCTCGATGCGCGTGGACAGTTCGTTGAACACCACCCGGCTGCCGTCCGGCAGCGTGGCCGCAGCCTCGGCTTCCAGGCTGTTGGCGCTGGCTGCCGCGGCCAGCAGCGACACCACGTCCGGGCTGAGATCGGTCTGGGCCGCGAGAAAGCGACGTTCGTTCTCGACCTGGTTGCGATTGGCGGTGCGCTTGTCCAGTTGCGCAGCGGCCGTGGACACGGTCAGTTCACCGGCCACCTGGCGGCGGCGGAATTCATCGGCAGTAACGACTTCAGCGTCGGCGGGCCTTGCACCTGTCCAGGCATTGGCCGTCACGAACAGGGCCTCGGGCAGCGGTGGTACCGGGTTGTCGCCACCGCCACCGCCGCCGCAAGCGGTGAGGGTAAGGACAAGGGTGAGAAGGCCAAGCGAAGAGAGCCTGCGTTTCATGATCGTGATCCTTCCTGACGGGTGAAACGGCCTGCGTGTGCAGGCCGTCGAACAAGTCGGACAACGCGGCATTGCCGCGAGGGCCTTGATCACTCAAACGCGGCCACTTTTCCGAACAGGACACCGTGGCGGGTGTCAGGCAGCAACGGCTCCTTCCGATGGGGGACGCGGTCAAATTGCCGGGCTGCGCCGCGGTCGTGGCGCCGGGCGTCGCTTCACACCCCGATTCGCTGCAAGTCGTCGAGGTCCGCACGCCTTTGCGTGACTCGCCTTTCGTAGCTTGCCTGGTTCTTGTTGCACACCAGCACATGGGGGCTGCCCTTGCGTTCTGTGGTGCAGTCGACATCGGGTCGGACCTGACGGATCCCGTCCTCGACATGGCGGCGATCAGCCTCGCGCGCCTTGAAGCGCCAGACCTCCTGACTGGCGCTTTGCAGGAAGCGGCTCAGGCTTTGGCAGTGCGCGCAGCGGCAATTCATCTGGGCATCGCGCTGCCAGTCGGCCGGCGGCGCCAGGTCCAGAGACACGCGCGCTTGCAGATGAGCCAGCGCAGCCGCTCGCAGCCGCTGTCCGGCCGGCCGCTTGAATACCCCCGGCCGCTCGGCGAGGCGGCGCAGCGCCGGAACGATGACGGTGTCCAGGCCGTAGGTCTTTGGCCAGGCCAGCCAATGCGTCACGGCCTGATCGGCCAGCTCGGCAAGGTCGGCCCGGTCGGCGTGGACGAGCGCACGCAGCGTGTCGTGAAGCACGGCCGCATTGGCCGGTTCGCGGCGCCAGGCATCGGCCTGCGCCTTTGGCCGCGCCGGGTCGCCCGGCATCGCAGCCAGAAGCGCCCTGGCCGCGCCGTGCAATTCGCCCCGCCAGGCCGGGATGGCACCGGCGCGGGCCAGCAAGTCGGCGCAGCCGCCGATGTGCAAGTCGGCATTGCCCTGCACCACATCCTGCAGCAACTGGCCCACGCGTGGCGCCGCCAACAGCTTCAGCGCCTGCACCGTGGCCGGGTTGTCCTCCGCAACATAGGCACCGGCGGCGACGACGCCCGCCAGCATGGCGTCGATGTGTTCACGATCCCGCAGGCGCACCAGCTGCGTCAGCACCACCTCGACAGCGCTGCGCCCTTCCCGCCCGCCGGCCATCGTCTGCGCTGGCCAGCATGCGAGCATCTGATCGACCAAGGCATGGGCCTCGCGCCACGTGGCGCTGCCCGGCTCAGTGCCCTCGGCGAGCCATCCCGCCACTTGGTCATTCAGGGCGGGCAGCGAGGCGCCGAAACCGGCGTGGGCCAGCATCGCGAGCTTTCGCGATTGCGGCCACAGCACCAGCGCCGCGCGCTGCCAGCTGCGCTCGAACGAAGCACCTTCATTGCCGGTGGCCTCCTGGAAATGCTGCTCGTCGGGGTCCATGTCGACCAGCGCATCGCCGGGGCAGACCTCGGCATCGGTGAAGGGCAATGTGCCCAGCACCGCGACGCCACCGTCGGGCCGGCTCCAATGCGACAGGGTCAGTGAGCGCTCGAAGATCTCACTGACCTCGAATTCTTCATCGCTGGCGCCGCCGTCGTCGTCATCGACATCGTCATCGTCGCAATTGCCGTAATTGCCGTAATTGCCGTAATTGCGCCGGTAATGCCGCGAACCCGAATGGCCGCTGTACTCGGCAGCGCCGCTCTCCTCGATGCGCAGAAGTGCCGCGTGCAGATCGCAAGCCGCGTCCCGCGCCGCCGCCGCCAGTACGCCGGCGGCTGCGGCGTCGGCGCCCTTCAGCGCGGCAAACGACAACTCTGCCGGCGTGTAGGCATGTTCGAGCGCGTAGACCAGCTTCATCGGCAGGTCCTCGCTCGCAGGCGCAGGTTCATCGCACCAGCGGCGCAGCAATTGGCCGAGTGCAGCCGTCTCGCGCTCGTACGACGGCGGGCGGGGCAAACGGCCCTTGCCCTTGCGCAGCAGGTTGTAGACCAGCACCAGCCGGCACCCCGAGGTGACGGGCAGCACCTCATGCACGCAGTCGGCGTAGAAGGCGGCCCATGCAAGATCAGAGAAGTCAGTGCTGCGCAGCTCGAGTCGCGTTTCGCGATCGCGGTGACGCACCAGCAATTCGCCTCCGGAGTGCAGCGACGGCAGCGCAACGATCAGCGTGGCGAACATCCCCGCCGACTTCTCGGTGTCGCGATGGCTGACGAAGAAGCTTCCCTCGTCGTAGACCAGCAGCTTGTACAACTCGGGCACCACGCCGCCGCTGGCGCCCAAGCCAGTGGCCGCGCGTTCGACCACGCCGGCCAGCATCTCGGGCCAATGCTTGCCTGCGATGCGCACGCGATCGGCACCGATCTGCCAGGTCCGGCGCACGGCAGTGTCGACAAGCGTTTCGCGACCGCGGCCATAGGGTGCAAATTCGGCCGCCGCGATCAGCTGCGCGGCCTGGGCCGGCAGCAGCGGCAACGCGATCGGGCCGACGCCGTCGACCTCGATCAGGGGCACATGCATCGGACAGTTGCCCGCAGCGCAGAAGTCGCCCGGCGTCCGCACGGTTCGCAGGATATCGGCCAGCGCGCCGTTGATCGAATCCATGATCGGGTGCCTCCAGCCCCGAAGTGTGCACGGAGCTGCGCCTGCCCTGCCCTGCCCGCCTGCCCCGCCCGCCTGCCGCGCCCGCCTGTCCCGCACAACAGGCCAGCGCTCAGCCTTGAGCGTTGCGAAGCGTCCGCACGTCGTATGCGCTTCCTGCGGGCAGAACTGCCGCGCCGGTCAGGTCGTGGCCGCGTCTGGCTCTGTCACACCAGAAGACCACTTGCCTCGACTTCACGGGGCGGCAGTGGTCACGAGGTCACGGGGTCACGGGGTCACGGCGCGGGGCAGCGCATAGACCACCACGCTGTCGCCCAGCGTGGTCTGCAACCGGGCGTGGCCACCGGCGGCGATGGCCACGTACTGGCGGCCGGCGTGCATGTACGTCAACGGCGAAGCCTGCCCGCCTGCGGGCAGCCTCGCCTCCCACAGCAGTTCGCCGCTGCGGGTGTCGAAGGCACGCAAGAAATTGTCTTGCGCCGCGGCGATGAAGGTCAGGCCGCTGGCGGTGTTGACGGCGCCGCCG
>JBBSCX010000110.1:0-9833 GCA_038249905.1 Burkholderiales bacterium | reverse complement strand
GCCCAGTGGAATGTTCATCATGCGTGTGAACCAGCGGAAGCCCGGCGGCACGAATTCGCCGAAGGGCACCAGATGCAGTTTGTCGTAGCGGTAGGGTGCGAACCCTGGGGCAGCCACTGGCGCGGCACCCGGCGCAGCCCGCGGCGCGGCACCCGGCGCGCCCGCAGGCGCTGAAGGGGGCGCGGCAAGGCCGACGACCGAGTTGGTGAAGCCCACTTCAAAGTCGCCCAGCGGAATGCCCACCAGGGCCGCGCGCCCCGGCGCAGCGAAGTGCGCCGCCAGCGCATCCCAGTAGCCGGGTGCGAACTGCGCCAGCTGCTCGGGCAGCAGCGGCACGGCGGTCTCTGGCGTGACGACGAGGTCGGCCTCGGCCTGCAGCAGTGTGGCGGCCAGCCAGCTCAAGGTTTCGGGCAGGCGCTCGGGCTTGAACTTCTCGTCCTGCTGCACCCGCGTCTGGATCAGCGCCACCGAGATCTCGCCCGCGGGCCGCGTGAAGTCCGGCGCGCCCAGCAGCGCCGGCAAACCCAGCGCCGTCGACACGCAGGCGCTGGCGACCCAGCGGCGGCCGGGCCGCAGTTGCCCCAGATTGCCGAGAACCGCCGCCAACAGCGCCAGCAGCGCGCCCATGCCCATCACGCCGACGAAGGGAGCCCACACCGCCAGCGGCGCATCGACCTGCGAATAGCCGCTGGCGACCCACGGAAAGCCGGTGAAGATCACTTGCCGCGCGCCTTCGGCCAGCAGCCACAGCGCAGCGAACAGCGGCGCGTCGTGCCAGACCACGCCCCGGCGCCAGCGCGCGTACAGGCCGCCGGCCAGCGCCAGATACAGCGACAGCGCCGCCGCCAGCGCGGCCACCGCCACCACCGCCATGCCCGCCGGCAAACCGCCGTAGTGGTGCAGGCTGATGAAAAGCCACCAAGTGCCGGCTCCCAGCCAGGCCGTGCCGTAGACCCAGGCCAGCAGCGCCGCGCGCCCGGGCGTGGCGCCGTTCAGCCGCCACACCAGCAGCGCCGTCGTCAGCAGCGGCAGCCACCAGTGCGCGGTGTAGACGAAGGCCAGCGTCTGCAGTGCGCCGGCAGCGGCCAGCGCCGCCAGCTCGACCCAGCCCGGCGCGCGACCGAGGGCGCGCGGGCGCTGCGGCACCACCGTCAGTCGACGTCGCCGCCGTCGGCCGTGGGCACCGGCTCGACGCGCGCAACGCGGAACCAGCGCACCGCACCACCGCGCGTCAGCATCACCGCAAAGCGCAGGTTGCCGACTTCCACCGCCTCGCCGCGGCGCGGCACGCGGCCCAGTTCGTGCGCCACCAGGCCGCCGATGGTGTCGAAATCGCCTTCATGCAATGTCGTTCCGAAAGCGGTGTTGACGGCCTCGATGGCGACATCGCCGGCCACGCGGTGCGTGCCGTCAGCCAGGGTGTAGATGCCGTTTTCGCGCTCGCGCTCGTCGAACTCGTCCTCGATCTCGCCGACGATCTCTTCCAGCACGTCTTCGATGGTGATGAGCCCGGCGGTGTTGCCGAACTCGTCGATGACGATGGCCAGATGGTTGCGGTTGCTGCGGAAGTCGCGCAGCAACTCGTTCAGGCGCTTGCTCTCGGGCACGAACACCGCCGGCCGCAACAGGGTGCGCAGGTTCAGTTCGGGCGCGCGCTGCAGTTTCAGCAGGTCCTTGGCCATCAGGATGCCGATGACATTGTCGCGCTGGCCCTCGTACACCGGAAAGCGCGAGTGCGCCGTGTCGATGACGAGGTTCAGCAACTCGTCGTACGGCGCATCGATGTCCAGCAGGTCCATGCGTGGCGCGGCCACCATCACGTCACCGGCGCTCATGTCGGCCATGCGCAGCACGCCTTCGAGCATCAGGCGCGACTCGGGCTCGATCAATTCCCGCTCCTCGGCGCTGGCCAGGGTGCGTATGAGTTCGGCCTTGCTGTCGGGGCCGGGGGAGATCATTTCGATCAGGCGGACCAGCAGCGAACGCTTCGGGTCCAGGCCCGGGGTCGGGCCGCCGCGCACGGGCCGGTGAGGCTGAGGATCTGACACGGGGGGTGTGTCGGCAGTGGCGAGGGCGCAGAGAATACCTGAGCCGCCACGCGGCGGGCCCCGAACCGCCACGCGCCGGACGCGGCGCGCGGCAACGCGCGACAATCGCGGCCCCCCGCACAACCCCCCGCGCCCTCATGAACCCGTCCATCCTGTGGTCGCTGCGCACGCCGGTGCTGGCCATGGCCGCCGTCATCGTGCTGTCGAACTGGCTGGTGCAGCACCCCATCAACGACTGGCTGACCTGGGGCGCCTTCAGCTACCCGCTGGTGTTCCTTGTCACGGACCTGACCAACCGCGCCCTGGGCCCGTCGGCGGCGCGGCGCGTGGTGTTCGTCGGCTTCGCGATCGCTGTCGTGGCCTCGCTGGCGGTCGGGCCCTGGCGCATCGCCGTGGCCTCGGGCGCGGCCTTCATCCTGGCGCAACTGCTGGACATCGGCGTGTTCAACCGCTGGCGCCAGCTGAGCTGGTGGAAGGCGCCGCTGATCGGCTCGCTGCTGGCCAGCGTCATCGACACCGGGGTGTTCTTCTTCCTCGCCTTCGCCGGCACCGACCTCGACTGGCTGATGCTGGCCACCGGCGATCTGGCAGTGAAAGCGGCCATGGCCGCGCTGCTGCTGGCGCCCTACCGTGCACTGTTGCCTCGGCTGCCGGTATGGGTGCCACCCAAGGCGGCATGAACTGACAGCGTGAACCGGCAGCGGAGGCGGGCGAAGGGCCTGGCAATTCCTGACCTCCCGCGCCCAGCCCCTTGCATCCCGCCCTGCCGCCCCCATCTCCTGCCTCTTGTCTGAAGGAAGCACCTCCACCATGGCCCTGATCCCCGCCACCATCCTCACCGGCTTTCTCGGCAGCGGCAAGACGACCCTGCTCAAGCGTGTGCTGACCGAGGCCCACGGCCAGAAGATCGCCGTGATCGAAAACGAGTTCGGCGAGGAGAACATCGACAGCGACATCCTGGTCGAGAGCACGTCCGAGCAGATCATCCAGATGAGCAACGGCTGCGTCTGCTGCACCATCCGCGAAGACCTGCGCAGCGCGCTGGCCCTGCTGGCCGAAAAGAAGCGCAAGGGCGAACTCGACTTCGACCGTGTCGTCATCGAGACCACCGGCCTGGCCGACCCCGGCCCCGTGGCGCAGACCTTCTTCATGGACGACGAGATCGCCGAGAGCTACCTGCTCGACAGTGTGCTGACCCTGGTGGACGCCAAGCATGCCGGGCCCCAGCTGGACACGCGCCAGGAAGCGCGCCGCCAAGTGGGCTTTGCCGACCAGATCTTCATCAGCAAGACCGACCTCGTGGCCAAGGACGAGGTCGACGCGCTGATGCACCGGCTGAAGCACATGAACCCGCGCGCACCGCAGCAGGCGGTTCACTTCGGCGAAGTGCCGATCGCCAGCGTGTTCGACCTCAAGGGCTTCAACCTGAATGCCAAGCTGGACATCGACCCCGAATTCCTGAGCGCCGACGACGGGCATGGGCATGGGCACCACGATCATGCCCAACCTGAGCAGGGTCATGTGCACGACGAGCACTGCGACCACCCGCATCACCACGTCCACGACGACGACGTGAAGAGCTTCGTCTTCCGCAGCAAGAAGGCCTTCAATCCGGCCAAGCTGGAAGACTTCCTGGGCGCCATCGTGCAGGTCTACGGCCCGAAGATGCTGCGCTACAAGGGCGTGCTGAACATGAAGGGCAGCGACCGCAAGGTCATCTTCCAGGGCGTGCACCAGCTGATGGGCAGCGACCTGGGCCCGAAGTGGGCGCCGGGCGAGGAAAAGCTGAGCAAGATGGTCTTCATCGGCATCGACATGCCTCGCGAGGTGCTGGAGCAGGGCCTGACGCAGTGCCTGGTCTGAGTGAATGATCCGAGTGGCTGATCCGAGTGTCTGATCCGAGTGTCTGATCCGAGCGCCCGGACGCCACGGGTCCGGCCAGGGCCAGCCGGCCACACCGCCGCGAAAGAACCTGCCCTCGGGCCGCACTGGTTCGCCCGCCAGCGGTGGCATACTCCGCGCGCTTCAAATTGGCCCGGCGCACCCCGTCGGCCCTTCCACAGGCCTGCCGCGATGGCGGCCCCTACTGAATGACGCGTCCAAAAGGCGAGGAGAACACCGTGAGCAAGCCCGCCGTCAAGACCCCCACACCCGCCAAGGCGGCCGAAAAGCCTGCCGCCAAGTCTGCGGCCGCTGCTGTGGCACCCGCGACCGCACCGACACCCCCGACGCCGCGCCCGATGACGTCCAATCCGATTGGCGGCGGCGCGTCTTCCAGCGCCACCAAGACATCGAGCAAGGCCAGCATCAAGGCCTCGGCCGCCAACATCGCGCCGCAGCCGGCGGCCGCACCGGGCCCGGGCGCCAACAACCGCTTCACCGACCGCTTCGCGCCGGCGCGTTCACATGCCCGCGAGGTGATCGAGCCGCACCCGTCGGCGAAGGCGCAGAAGGTCGATCCCAAGCTGGCCAATGCCTGGAAAAGCAAGCCCGGTCCCGAGCTGACCGAGGCCGAACTGCTGGCCATGCCCGAGGCCGAGTACATGAACGACAAGCAGCTCGACTTCTTCCGCGCGCGGCTGCAGCTGCAGAAGGACGAGCTGCTGTCCAACGCTGGCGAGACCACCGAGCATCTGCGCGAGGACACATCCATCGTGCCCGACCCGGCCGACCGCGCAACCATCGAGGAAGAGCACGCGCTGGAGCTGCGCACCCGCGATCGCGAACGCAAGCTGCTGAAGAAGGTGGCGCAGTCGCTGTTGCGGCTGGAGACCGGCGAGTACGGCTACTGCGATGAGACCGGTGAGCCCATCGGCTTGGCCCGTTTGATGGCGCGGCCGACGGCGACGCTGTCGCTCGAAGCGCAGCAGCGCCGCGAGCTGAAGCAGAAGATGTTCGGCGATTGAGGCCGGCGACAGCGAAAACCGCAAATCGGGCGCCGCACCGGGCGGCGTGAGGCTCGGCCCCCACGTACATTCAGGACCCATGGCCGACAACGAGAGCTTCTTCCGCAAGGTGGTGCGGTTCGTCGCCAACCCGACCACGGACTGGAACGAACTCAACACCCGGCCCGAGGAGTCGCGCGAGCTCGAACTCGAAAAGTCCGAGTTGAAAGCGATGATCGAACGCAAGCGGCGCAACGACTTCGTGCGCAAGCGCGAGTTCGACATGCTGCGCCGCGTGCGCCGCGAGGGCCTGTCGCCGGAACAGCTGGCGTCGCTGGGCGGCTCTTCGCGCCTGGATGATTCCGAAGCCCGGCTGCCCGACGGCCACGTCTCTTCGCGACCCGACGCCGGCGTCAAGGCCAAGATCGACGAGATCGAGCAGCAGATGGTGGGCGACGGCAACTTCAACAGCACCAGCCGCAAGCCGAACACCGCCTTCTTGAATGCGCCGACGGCGCCGGCCGGCCTGGGCGCCGACCCGCGCCGTGGGGCTGGCAACGGGCGCGACAGCCGCGACAGCCGCGAGAGCCGGGTGAAGCGCACGGGCCCCGGCCAGCTCGGCCCGGCTTCGCGGCATGGCACCCTGGGCGCGCCCTCGCGCCTGGGCCCGGGCGCAGGCGAAGGTCTGGCTCCGCTGCCGCCGCTGTCCGAGCAGGGGCTGGCGCCGCCCACCGCCCCGGCACCGGTGCAGATGGGTGGTGGTCTGCCCCCGCTGGCCCCGCTGGCGCCGGTGTCCTTCGAGGCGCCGCATTACGACCCCACGCCGGTGCCGCGCATCGCGCCTGCGGACGGCTCCCGTCCCAGCCAAGCCAAAGGCATGCAGCCCGCACCGACGCCGCTGACGTCCCTGACGTCCCTGACGTCCATGACGTCTGGCAGCGCCGACGGTGGCGACTTCGGCAGCCCGTTCGCCGTCGAGGTCAGCGAGGTCGTGCACGACCCCGAACTCGACGAAGCCGTGATCGCCTTCGCCAACGCCGACTTCACCCAGTGCGAGGACGCGCTGCGCCACCTGACGGGCAGCACCGGCCCGCGCGCACAGCATGCGGAGACCTGGCTGGTGCTGTTCGACCTGTACCGCGCCACCGGGCTGCAGCCGCAGTTCGAGAGCCTGGCGGTCGAATACGCGCAGCAGTTCGGATGGTCGGCGCCGCAGTGGTATTCATTGCCCCGCCTGGTGGCCGAAGCACAGGCCGAGGAACCCGAACTCCGCAGCGCGGCGCAGACCCGCGGCCAGGGCGACATCGGCTGGCTGTGCCCTCAACGCCTGGACATCGACGCCGTCGCCAGGCTGCGTGCGCTGACGCTGCAGATGCCGCTGCCCTGGGTCTTCGACTGGGGGCCGCTGGAAGTGATCGAGCCTGAAGCGGCGATGCAGCTGTCCACCGTCTTCCGCCTGTGGGCGGGGCAGGCGCTGGAGATGCGCTGGATCGGCGGCGACAAGTTGTTCGGGGTGCTGCAGGAAGCGGCCCCGACGGGCGTGAAGGACGCCGACCCCGCCTTCTGGCTGACGCGCCTGGACGCCCTGCGCCTGGCCAACCGCGCCGATCAGTTCGACGAGGCGGCGATCGACTACTGCGTCACCTACGAGGTCTCGCCGCCGTCCTGGGAACCGGCCCGCTGCAAGGTGCACATCAGCGGCAGCAGCCTGTCGACGCGGCCGCCTTCGCTGTCGATGGTCAGCGACGTGTCCACCAGCTTCCAGGAATCGGGGCTGGGCGACGACGCCCGCGGCGTCGAGGTCGCCCACGTGGAGCTGTCGGGCCAGCTGGTGGGCGACATCGGCGCCACGCTGGCGCGACTGAACGGGCAACTGGGCAAGGCGCCGGTGGTCAGCGTGTCGTGTGCGCGGCTGATCCGGGTGGACTTCATCGCCGCCGGCGACCTGCTGAACTGGGTGCTGAGCAAGCGCAACGAGAGCCGTGCGGTGCAGTTCTACGACACCCATCGCCTGGTGGCGCTGTTCTTCGGCGCCATGGGCATCAACGAGCACGCGCGGGTGCAGGTGCGGCGCGTCTAGGTGGGGTGCGCCAAGCGCCGGCCCCGCCTGCGCGGTTAGAGTGCCTGCATGGAAAGTTATCACGGCACCACCATCATCAGCGTGCGTCGCGGCCCGCTGGTTGCCATCGGCGGGGACGGCCAGGTCACGCTGGGCAACGTCGTCGTCAAATCCACCGCACGCAAGGTGCGCAAGCTCTACCGCGAGCAGGTGCTGGCCGGTTTTGCCGGCGCCACGGCCGACGCCTTCACCTTGTTCGAGCGCTTCGAGGCCAAGCTGGAAAAACACCAGGGCCATCTGGTGCGCGCCGCCATCGAGCTGACGCGCGACTGGCGCACCGACCGCGTGCTGCGCCGCCTGGAGGCCATGCTGGCGGTGGCCGACCGCGAGGCCAGCCTGATCATCACCGGCAACGGCGATGTGCTCGAACCCGAGCAGGGCATCGTCGCCATCGGCTCGGGCGGCGCCTACGCGCAGGCCGCGGCCAGGGCGCTGATCGCCCACACCGAGATGACGCCGGCCCAGGTCGTCAAGCGTTCGCTCGAGATCGCCGGTGAGATCTGCATCTACACCAACCAGCAGCACATCGTGGAGGTGCTGGAATGAGCATGACGCCGCAGGAGATCGTCTCCGAGCTCGACCGCCACATCGTCGGCCAGCACCAGGCCAAGCGCGCCGTGGCCATCGCCATGCGCAACCGCTGGCGGCGCCAGCAGGTGCCGGGCGCGCTGCGCGCCGAGATCACGCCCAAGAACATCCTGATGATCGGCCCCACCGGCGTGGGCAAGACCGAGATCGCGCGACGCCTGGCGCGGCTGGCCGATGCGCCTTTCATCAAGGTCGAGGCCACCAAGTTCACCGAGGTCGGCTATGTCGGCAAGGACGTGGATTCCATCATCCGCGACCTGATCGAGGTGGCGGTGAAGCAGGAGCGTGAACGCCAGGTGCGCAGCAAGCGCGCCGCGGCCGAGGACGCGGCCGAAGACCGCATCCTCGACGTGCTGGTGCCCATGCCCAGGGTCGCGCAAGGCCCGGTGGGCTTCGGCGGCGAGCCCGGGCTCGTCACGCCTGACAAGCCCGACAACACCGCCCGCCAGGTCATGCGCAAGCGTCTGCGCGAGGGAACGCTGGACGACAAGGAGATCGAACTCGAACTCGCCGAGCCGCGCCCCACGCTGGAAGTGCTGGGTCCTCAGGGCATGCCCGGCATGGAGGACATGGCCGAGCAGCTGAAGGGACTGTTCAGCCAGATGGGCCAGAACAAGCGCAAATCGCGCAAGCTGAAGATCGGCGAGGCGCTGAAAGTGCTGGTCGACGAAGAAGCCGACAAGCTGGTGAACGAGGACGAGATCCGCGCTGCCGCGGTGACGCAGGCCGAAGCCAATGGCATCGTCTTCATCGACGAGATCGACAAGGTGGCTTCTCGCAACGGCAGCGAAGCCAGCGGCGCCGAGGTCAGCCGCCAGGGCGTGCAGCGCGACCTGCTGCCTCTGGTGGAGGGCAGCGCCGTCAGCACCAAGTACGGCATCGTGCGCACCGACCACATGCTGTTCATTGCCAGCGGCGCCTTTCACCTGGCCAAGCCCAGCGACCTGATCCCCGAACTGCAGGGGCGCTTTCCGATCCGCGTCGAGCTGGGCTCGCTGTCGGTGGACGACTTCGAGGCCATCCTCACCAGCACCCACGCCAGTCTGGTCAAGCAGTATCAGGCGCTGCTGGCGACCGAGGGCGTGACGCTGGAACTGCGTCCCGAGGCCGTGCGCCGGCTGGCGCAGATTGCCTTCGAGGTCAACGAGCGCACCGAGAACATCGGCGCGCGCCGCCTGGCCACGGTGATGGAGCACCTGCTGGACGAGATCAGTTTCGACGCGCCGCAGCGCGGCGGGCAAACGGTGGTGATCGACGCCGCCTTTGTCGACGAGCGTTTGGCAGCGCTGGCGCACAACGAAGACCTGTCGCGCTACATCCTCTGAAGCCGAACTCACGCCAGGACACCTGCCGCATGCCATTCAGACCTCTGGGCCGTTCCGGCCTGGCCACCGCACCGCTGGTGTTCGGCGGCAATGTCCTGGGCTGGACCGCCGACGAGGCCGTGTCCTTCGCCGTGCTCGACGCCTTCGTCGATGGCGGCTTCAACCTCATCGACACGGCCGACGTCTATTCGCGCTGGGCCCCGGGCCACAGCGGCGGCGAGAGCGAGTCCGTCATCGGCCGCTGGCTGAAGGCCGGCGGCAAGCGCCACCGGGTGCTGATCGCGACCAAGGTCGGCAAGCCGATGGGCGATGACGGGTCGGGGCGCACGGGGCTGTCGAGGCGCTGGATCCGCCAGGCCGTGCACGATTCACTGGCGCGGCTGCAGACCGATCACATCGACCTGTACCAGAGCCACGACGATGACAGCAACACCCCGCTGGAAGAGACGCTGGCCGCCTTCGACGAGCTGGTGCGCGAAGGCAAGGTGCGCGCCATCGGCGCCAGCAACTTCAGCGCACCGCGGCTGGCCGAGGCACTGGCCGTCAGCGCCCGCGAGGGCCTGGTGCGCTACGAGACCCTGCAGCCGCACTACAACCTGGTGGCACGCAAGGTGTTCGAGGATGCGCTGCAGCCGCTGTGCGTGGACCACGGCATGGGCGTGATCAACTTCTTCGGTCTGGCACGCGGCTTTCTCACCGGCAAGTACCGCAGCGAGGCCGACCTGGGCAAGAGCATCCGTGGCAGCGGCGTCAAGGCGTACCTGAATCCAGACGGCCTGGGCGTGCTGGCGGCGCTGGACGCGGTGGCGGCAGACTTGCAGGCCACACCGGCGCAGGTGGCGCTGGCCTGGCAGATCGCGCAGCCGGG
>JBBSCX010000109.1:0-9912 GCA_038249905.1 Burkholderiales bacterium | reverse complement strand
GTCAACTGGCTGCCCTGGGCCTGCATCACGGCCGGGCTGGTGTAGTTCTCGGACGCGATGAGCTCGATGTGCTCTTCCTGGCGTCGGTTTTCGGCCTGCACGGCAGCCCAGATTTCGGGGTCGACGTGGGCGAGGGTGGAGGTGGAACGGTCGAACATGGCAGTCCTCTTCAGGCGGATGAAGGGCCGACGCACGGCATGCTGGCGCGGCAGGGTCGGCGCGGCATGTCGGTCGAGGGCGGCCCAGGCGCACGGCGGGTCGGACGACGTCGTGCCTGCAGCGGGCGGCAGTTTAGCCGCGGGGGTGGGGCAGTGCAGGGGCAGCGCTGGAACAACGCAGGATCAACGCAAGGTCAGCGCAAGGTCAGCGCAAGCTCAGCGCAAGCTCAGCGCAAGCTCAGCGCAAAAGCGCCACCTGTTGCGCGGGGTCGCTGGCGGTGGTCTGCGGCGCGCTGGCGGCGCGCGGCGCAGGCAGCGGCAAGGCGGTGCCGGTCTCGACGATGACCACCGTTGCGGCATCGTCGTTGTCCGCCTGCTGCACCCGCGGCGGCGTGTTCGAGGCATTGAACGGCACGCTGCGACCGTCGGCCACCTGGCGCAACAGGCCTTGCTCCATCATCACCTTGCCCGCGTAGCCGCCGTCGTGTTCCATCAGCGCCGCGCCGACATAGAACTTCAGCCCCTCGCGCACGCTGCCGGCGCGCTTGATGCATTCGCGCAGCACCTGCACACCCACGCGCAGGTTGCTGATGGGGTCGAAGGCCGCATGGGTGCCGCCGAAGGCCTCGTACTTGTCCCCATGCACCCGCGTCATCACCTGCATCAGACCCTGGGCGCCGACGGGGCTCTGCGCAAAGGGGTTGAAGCTGGACTCCACGGCCATGATGGCCAGGATCAGGGTCGGGTCCATCTTGGCGCGCTGACTGATGGACCAGGCTTCCTGCACCAGGGCGGCCACGGGTTCCTGGGCCACCTTGTAGCGGCGCGAGATCCAGCGCGCCACGGCCGCCTGCTCCTTGCTCAGTGCGGTCGGGTCCATGGCCGTGGCGCGGGCCACGGCATCGGGCTCGGCCAGGTTGTTCAGCAGGTTGCCCGAAGCCAACTCACGCGCCTCGTGGCGGGTCTGCAGCCAGCCCAGCGTCGTCGTCTCCACCTGCTGGCGCAGGTCGGCGCGGCCCAGGGCCAGCACCAGCACCGTCACCGCCGCCAGCCCCACCAGCGCCAGCGTGTTGTGACTGATTTCCAGCAGTCCGTGACCGATGTCGTTGGCCACCACACGCGCCGACTGCGCCGTCTCGCGGCCGCATCGGCGCAGCCATTCATAGGCTCGCATCTTGTATCCCCTCCTTCTGGCGTCGCCCTTCGGCGGTCGCCGGGGCCCACCGGGCCCGGGCCGGCCGGCATCGTGCCGGTCCGGTGACATTGACCCCGGCGCTGGGCCAGGATCTGCTGCGCGTGCCGCCGCGGCTGGGTGCTCTGCGGACAACAATCGCCTTCCGGACGTGACCTCAGGGTCGGCGTCGCGGGTTAACCCTTATTTCTCAAGGCGAGCCGGATTCTAGGAATGTGCAAATACCCGGTCAAGTACAAGGGAGCTGTTCTTCAGCTTCATAAGTCATGAAGTATCGCGACCTGAGGGACTTCATCGAGCAGTTGGAACGACTGGGCGAGCTGCGCCGCTGGGCCGAACCGGTGTCACCGCGGCTCGAACTGACGTCTTTGGGCGACAAATTGCTGCGGGCCGGCGGCCCTGCGGTGCTGTGCACGCAGGTGCAGGGGCACCGCATGCCGGCGCTGATCAATCTTTTCGGCACCCCTAAACGGGTGGCCCTGGGCATGGGGGCCGACGACGCCAGCGAGCTGCGCGACGTCGGCCGCCTGCTGGCCGGGCTGAAAGAGCCCGAGCCGGTCAAGGGCCTGAAAGACGCCGGCAAATTGCTGCAGATGGCCAAGGCGGTGTGGGACATGAAGCCCGCCGTGCTGCGCAGCGCGCCCTGCCAGGAGCTGGTGCTCGAGGGCGATGCCGTCGACCTGGGCGAACTGCCGGTGCAGACCTGCTGGCCCGGCGACGCCGGCCCGCTGATCACCTGGGCCCTGGTCGTCACGCGAGGGCCGCAGAGCGTGGCCAGCCCGCGCAAGCGGCAGAACCTGGGCATCTACAGGCAGCAGGTGATCGGCCCGCGGGAGGTGATCATGCGCTGGCTGGCACACCGCGGCGGCGCGCTGGATTTCCGCGAGTTCGCGCGCGCCAACCCCGGCAAACCCTTCCCGATCGCGGTGGCGCTGGGTGCCGACCCGGCCACCATCCTGGGCGCCGTGACGCCTGTGCCCGATACGCTGAGCGAGTACCAGTTTGCCGGCCTGCTGCGCGGCAGCCGCACCGAGCTGGTCGACACCAAAGTGGGCGAGGGCGACTTGGCGCTGCAGGTGCCGGCCAGCGCCGAGATCGTGCTGGAAGGCCACATCCCCACCGCCGAGCCTGGTTTCGAAGGCCTGTCGGCGCATGGTGTGCGCATCAAGGAGAAGGGCGGCTACCTGCACGCGCTGGAAGGCCCCTTCGGCGACCACACCGGCTACTACAACGAGCAGGACTGGTTTCCGGTGTTCCGCATCGACCGCCTGACGCGGCGGCGCGACGCCATCTACCACTCCACCCACACCGGCAAGCCGCCCGACGAACCCGCCATCCTGGGCGTGGCGCTGAACGAGGTCTTCGTCCCCATCCTGCAGAAGCAGTTTCCGGAGATCGCCGACTTCTATCTGCCGCCCGAGGGCTGCAGCTACCGCATGGCCATCATCAGCATCAAGAAGGCCTACCCGGGCCATGCCAAGCGGCTGATGTTCGGGCTGTGGAGCTTTCTGCGCCAGTTCATGTACACCAAGTTCATCGTCGTCACCGACGACGACATCGACATCCGCGACTGGAAAGAAGTGGTGTGGGCCATCACCACGCGCATGGACCCGGTGCGCGACACCATGCTGGTGGAACACACCCCTATCGACTACCTCGACTTCGCCAGCCCGGTCAGCGGCCTGGGCGGCAAGATGGGCCTGGACGCGACCCACAAGTGGCCCGGCGAGACCGACCGCGAGTGGGGCCGCACCATCACCATGGATGCGGCGGTCGAAGCGCGCATGGCCGCCGCGGTGCAGGCATTGCTTGTCCACTGAATGAATGACGTCATTGATAGCGAAAAGCTGGTTGCGACACCGACGCGGCGGGCATAACCTGCAGTTGCGCTTAGACCAGCGCACACACCGACGGCGCAGTCACTGCGCGTCAGGAGCCCCGGACGAAACGCCTCCGGAGCTCCAAATGGCAACCTCGGTTGCCCGCCCCTCCAGGCCGGAAACGGCTCGGAGGGGCTTCGTTTTTGGGGCTGCGGTTTTGTGTTCTGGCGGGTCCCACAGCCCGGGGCCCGGGTCCGCCCCAGGCCAGCCAGGGTCAGCTTTCAGCGGCGTTGATTGCAGGCCCGGGCCCAGGCTCAGGCCCAGGCGCCGGCGGGGCAGCCAGCAGCCGCACCTGCTGTCCGGCAAAGGCCACCACCTGCCCCGCCCGCAACTTGGCGCTGCGGCGCAGTTCGGTCTGGCCGTCGACCTGCACCAGGCCTTCGGCAATCAACTGCTTGGCGGCACCGCCACTCGGCGCCCAGCCGGTGGCCTTGAGCAGGGCGTCCAGCGTGATGTGGTCGCCGCGCAATGCGAACGGGGTCTCGCGACCGGAGGCGGCCACGCCGCTCATCCCTGCGGGTGCGTGGGGTCGATCCAGCGCACTGCCTGCGGCGGCTCGGCGGGTTCGATGTCCAGATTGACGGCGACGGCCTCGCCATCGCTGCGCACCAGCACACATTCCAGCGTTTCGGTGGCGCTGGCGTTGATTTCCTGGTGCGGCACAAAGGGCGGCACGTAGATGAAGTCGCCCGGGCCGGCCTCGGCGGTGAACTCCAGCTTCTCGCCCCAGCGCATGCGGGCGCGGCCCTTGACGACGTAGATCACGCTTTCCAGCGGGCCGTGGTGGTGGGCGCCGGTCTTCGCATCGGGGTGGATGTGCACGGTGCCGGCCCACAATTTGCTGGCGCCGACGCGGGCGAAGTTGATGGCAGCCTTGCGGTCCATGCCCGGCGTCTGCGCGGTGTTCGGGTCCAGGCGGTCGGCGGCCACGACGCGCACGCCGTCGTGCTGCCAAGGGTGGGTGGTGTCGCTCATGCTCAAGTGGGGTGTTCAGGATGGGATCAGCGGGCCAGGGCCCGTTCGGCGTCGTTCAGCACCACCGGCAGCCCGTGCGGGGTGCGTGCTGCGGCATCTTCCCAGGCATGTTCAAGCGCGTGCAGTTGCTCTGCGCTGCTCAGGCCCTTGGACAGCACCAGCGATTCCAGCGCGTCCAGCCAGTGGTGGTAATAGTGGTCCGAACCGGTGATGCCGGTGTCGCTGTCGCTGTCGCTGTTGCTGTTGCTGTCGCTGTTGCCACCGTCCTGGGCGGCGCGGGTGGCGGCGCGGATGGCGGCGGTCAGGGCCGTGGCGAACTCGGGCCAGGCGAACACGCCCCCTTCGTGCAGGGCCAGGGCCAGCGCGAAAGCCTGTGCTTCCCAGGGTGCGCCGAAGACGGGCCCCTCTGCGTCGTGCGGCTGGCCTGGCAGTGGCGTGGCGGATGCGTTCAAGTGGCGGCCTGCAGATAGCTTTCCCAGGCCTCGACCGAGACGGTGGTGTCGGCCTCGGCGTCTTCGCCCCACAGCGTGCGGCTGTCGAAGGCGACGGTGTACAGCCACTGCGGCGCCTCGTCGAAAGCCGCGCCGGATGGCGATGCCGCATGGCGATCGGCAAACACATGCAGGCCATGCAGCGCCACGACGGTGCCGAGGTGCCCACGCACATAACGCGGCAGCCGCGTGTGGCCGGCCGGCTGCAGCATGCGGGCGCGCACGGGTTCGCCGGGCGCAAAGCGCGGGCGGGCGACATGAGCGGCCTCGCGGGCCGTGGGCGTGCCGCGGGCCAGTGCCGCATCGACCTGTTCCGGCTGCAGCACACGCATCCCGGCGGCGGGCGGCTGCCGTGCGTGGCCGGTGGTCAGTTCCTCGGCCGTGACCAGTCCGCGCGCCAGCATCAGCCGCTCCAGTGCCAGGGTCCAGATGCGGTAGTAGGGCCCCTGCAGGTAAGTCACGGGCGGCAGGCTCTCGCGCGCGGCGCGGGCCTGGTCGATGTTCCACTGCCCGGCGGCACCCATCGCCAGCGTCAGGCCGAGGGCGCGTCGCTCCCAGGGTGCGTGAAACAGCGGCTCCGCAGGATCGGGCCGCACCGGGCCGAAGCCGTGCATGCCGCCGAGGTCGTGCACGCCGTTCATGGCGCGGCGGCGCCCAAGGCCGCCCCGTCTGCACCGGGCGCATCGGGCGCATCGGGCGCATCGGGCTTGGCGGGCTTGTCGGCGGGATTGAAGGCCAGCCCGGTGCCGATCATCGCGTCGCGCGTCACCAAGGCCGCCAGGCGTTCCTCGCTCCAGCCTTCGGTGCCTGGCGGGCGCATCGGCACCACGAGATAGCGCAGTTCGGCCGTCGAGTCCCACACCCGCACGCGCGTGCCGGCCATCAGCACGACGCCAAAGTCCGCCAGCACCGCCCGCGGCTCGCGTACCGCACGCGACCGGTAGGCGGCGCTCTTGTACCAGCTGGGGGGCAGGCCCAGCACCGGCCAGGGGTAGCACGAACACAGCGTGCAGACCACCATGTGGTGTTCGTCAGGCGTGTTGAAGACGGCCTGCATGTGCTCGCCCTGGCGCCCGCTGTAGCCCAGGCTGGCGATGGCGGCCGTGGCGTCGGCCTGCAACGCGCCGCGGAAGCCGGCGTCGGCCCAGGCCCGGGCGACGACACGGGCGCCGTTGTGCGGGCCGATGCGGGTTTCGTAGGTCTCGATCAGCCGCTCCAGCGTGGCCGGCAGCACGTAGCCCTTCTCGGTCAGCAAGGTCTCGAGCGCACGCACCCGCAGGTCCATCTCGTCGAGGTGGCTGTGCGCCGGATCAGCACTGTGACTGTGACTGTGACCGTGACCGTGGCCGGCCGCGTCTGCGGGGTGTTGCGTGTCCATCAAATCAGTGTACGGCCGTCGTCACACGGCGCCCCTATCATCCGCGTCCCTTGGCGCAGCCTTGCGCAGGGTCTGCTCCCGCCTCGGCCCACCCGGCCGACCCCGCATCGGCGCCCACCCCCGCGCCGACCGCCGACCGCCGAAAGCCTTGCCGTGTTCCAGCGCTTCGAACGCCTGGTGCAGCCCTACCCGGATGCACTGCCGCCACCGCCGCCCAAGGCCTTCTTCGCCTTCCTGTGGGAATGCGCCCGCGGCGTACGCCCCTATCTGCTGCTGGTGACGATCTTCACCGCCTGCATCGGCGCCTTCGAGGCGCTGCTGTTCAGCATGATGGCGCACGTGGTGGACGTGCTGGCGACCGTGGACCCCGCCAAGCTGTTCGCCGAACAAGGTCGCACGCTGGTCATCCTGTCGGTGGTGCTGGCCGGCAGCGTGTTGCTGGCCGGGGCGCAGGCCCTGTTCAAGTACCAGGCGGTGTTCGGCAACTTTCCGATGCGCCTGCGCTGGAACTTCCATCGCCAGTTGCTCGAACAGAGCATGGGCTTTTATCAGGACGAGTTCGCCGGCCGCATCTCCACCAAGGTGATGCAGACGGCGCTGGCGGTGCGCGACACCTGGCTCATCCTCACCGACATCCTGGTCTACGTCGTCATCTACTTCGTCACCCTGGTGGCGGTGGTGGGCAGCTTCAACGCCTGGCTGATGGCGCCCTTCCTGGGCTGGCTGGTGCTGTATCTGGCGACGCTGTGGTACTTCGTGCCGCGCCTGGGCCAGGTGGCGCAGGTGCAGGCCGATGCGCGCAGCCTGATGACGGGCCGCATCACCGACGCCTACACCAACATCGGCACCGTCAAATTGTTCTCGCACGCCAACCGCGAGGCCCATTTCGCGCGCGGCGCGATGCAGGAGTTCATGGTCAGCGTGCATGGCCAGATGCGGCTGGTGACGGCCTTCGAGATCGTCAACCAAGTCCTCAGCGTGCTGCTGATCGGCGCCATCACCGCCGCCTGCCTGCTGCTGTGGACGCAGGGCGCCATCGGCGTGGGCGCGGTGGCGGCGGCCACGGCGATGGCCTTTCGGCTCAACGGCATCAGCCACTCGGTGATGTGGGAGATGTCCAGCCTGTTCGAACACATCGGCACGGTGCAGGACGGCATCAACACGCTGTCGCGCACCCGCTCGGTGGTGGACCGGCCCGACGCGCAGGCTTTGGTGGTGCCGCGGGGCGAGGTGCAGTTCGACAACGTCAGCTTCGCCTACGGCGGGCCCCGCACCGTCATCGACAGTCTGAATCTGCACATCCGCGCGGGCGAGAAGATCGGCCTGGTGGGCCGCAGCGGCGCCGGCAAGAGCACGGTCGTCAACCTGCTGCTGCGCCTGTACGACGTGGGCAGCGGCCGCATCCTGGTGGACGGACAGGACATTGCCGGCGTGACGCAGGAAAGCCTGCGCCGGGCGGTCGGCATGGTGACGCAGGACACCTCACTGCTGCACCGCTCGGTGCGTGACAACCTCGTCTACGGCCGGCCCGACGCCAGCGAGGAGCAGATGCGCCGCGCCGCCGAACGTGCCGAGGCCGCGGACTTCATCGCCGGCCTGTCCGACGCCAAGGGCCGCACGGGCTATGACGCCCATGTCGGCGAACGTGGCGTCAAGCTCAGCGGCGGTCAGCGCCAGCGCGTCGCCATCGCCCGGGTGATGCTGAAGGACGCGCCCATCCTGCTGCTGGACGAGGCCACGAGTGCGCTGGACAGCGAGGTCGAGGCAGCAATTCAGGAAAGCCTGTACCGGCTGATGGAAGGCAAGACGGTGGTGGCGATCGCGCACCGGCTGTCGACCATCGCCGCCATGGACCGGCTGGTGGTGATGGACCAGGGCCGCATCGTCGAGCAGGGCAGCCACGCCGAACTGCTGGCCGCCGGCGGCATCTACGCCCGGCTGTGGTCGCACCAGATCGGTGGCTTCCTGGGCGAGGAGGTGGACGAGGACGGTGCGGTGTCGGCGGACGGCGCGGCGGTGGCTACAGTGGCTTCGGCGGCTTCGGCGGCTTCGGCGGCTGCAGCTGTTGCAGCGCCACAGTCATCTGCCGTGGTCTGAGGTTTCCGCTGGAGCCCGGACACTGTCCCGCGACAGCCCGTGCGGCAACACGCCACTGAGCGCGACCATCGGCACCGTTTCGTCCCACTCCCGGGCATGGATCGCGTCGCGACGGGCGGCAGTGCGGACCGGTGCCTGCGGTTTGGGTGGTGCGGTTGAAAGCGGAGTGGCGACGTCCAGCGGCACATCGACGGTGCTGGTCAGCGCACCGGGCTGCGTCATGCGCTCCATGGCGTCGTGCAATACCTCGTCGCGCGTGATGCGGTCGCTGGCGACACGGTGGGGCGCCTGGAGCGCAGCATCTGGCGCTGCCCGCAGACTGTCGAGACGCCGCTTGCGGTGCCTGGTTTCCAGCTCGCGCCAGACCGCGGCGGCGGCGCTGCAAACGGCCACGATGGCGACGACGATCACCAGCGACGACCAGGTGGGTTCCATCACCCAGGTATCGGCGCGGCCCGACGTGGATTGAGCGCGGCCCGGCCGGCAAACGCGCGACACCTTGCACACCCCGGCCCCGATCGCAACGCGGGCAGGGCGGCGCGGCGACAATCGGGCCTGCAACCTGCCGTATCCGTGAACACCACCACCCTGCCTGCCCGCGCCGAACGTGCGCCCCGTGTCGAACCGGCCCCGGCCATGCCTGCGGCGCGTGCGCTGACGTCCTGGAAGCCGTTCTGGGCCAAACGCTTCGGTACCGCGCCCTTTTTGCCCACCTGTCGCGCCGAGATGGACGCGCTGGGCTGGGACCGCTGCGACATCGTCATCGTCACCGGTGACGCCTATGTCGACCACCCCAGCTTCGGCATGGCGGTGATCGGGCGCGTGCTGGAAGCGCAGGGCTTTCGCGTCGGCATCATTGCCCAGCCCGACTGGAACCAGGTCGAGTCCTTCAAGGCGCTGGGCGAGCCCGGCCTGTTCTTCGGCGTCGCCGCCGGGAACATGGACTCGATGATCAACCGCTACACGGCCGACCGCAAACTGCGCAGCGACGACGCCTACACGCCCGGCGGTGGCGGCGGCCGGCGGCCCGACCGCGCGACGCTGGTCTACACCCAGCGCTGCCAGGAGGCCTTCAACGAGGTTCCGGTGGTCATCGGCGGCATCGAGGCCAGCCTGCGCCGCATCGCGCACTACGACTACTGGCAGGACAAGGTGCGACGCAGCATCCTGGTCGACAGCAAGGCCGACCTGCTGGTTTACGGCAACGCCGAACGCGCCATCGTCGAGATCGCGCACCGGCTGGCCGCACGTGAACCGATACGGCAGCTGACCGACATCCGCGGCACCGCCTTCGTCCGCCGCCGCGACGACATGTCGGCGGCGGGCTGGTTCGAGATCGACAGCACCGAGGTCGATCGCCCCGGCCGTGTCGATGCCCACATCAACCCCTACCTGACGCTGGAAGAGCAGGCGGTGGAGCAGGGCGAAACCTGTACCCGCGCTGACGGCGAAGCCGCAGGTCCGGCCGTCCCGGCCATTCCAGCCCTCGCGACGATCGCGATGCCGACGACGCGCAAGCTCAGCGGCGCGGTGCAGATGCCGCCGCGAGACCGCACCGTCATCCGCTTGCCTGCCTACGAGGCCGTGCGTGCCGACTCGGTGCTGTACGCCCACGCCAACCGCGTGCTGCACCTCGAGACCAACCCCGGCAACGCTCGCGCGCTGGTGCAGCGACACGGCAGCGGCGCGACGGCGCGCGAGGTCTGGATCAACCCGCCGCCGATCCCGCTGACGACGCCGG
>JBBSCX010000108.1:0-9920 GCA_038249905.1 Burkholderiales bacterium | reverse complement strand
GGCGCTGCTGGAAAACGGCATCGCCATCGAGCATGCCTGCGAGATGAGTTCCGCCTGCACCACCTGCCACGTCATCGTCAAGCAGGGTTTCGATTCGCTGGGCGAGATGGACGAGAGCGAAGAAGACCTGCTGGACCGCGCCTGGGGCCTGACGTCGATGTCGCGCCTGAGCTGCCAGGCGATCGTCTCCGACCAGGACGTGACGATCGAGATCCCGAAGTACACGATCAACCACGCCCGCGAGAACCACTGAAGGGTCGGCTGGCGATGCACCACTTGCTGCACATTCCTGGTGCATGCACCGGCATCGGGCCAAAAAAATGCCCTCCTGTCGTGAGACAGGAGGGCCGACTCAAGGCTCGCGCCCTGAAGAGGAGACAGACAGACGCCGGACGAAGGCGTCGGGGAAGTCTTTGCAAGCGGTGTGCCAGCGCAGCGCCAGGAGCCGGGTCGTGAGGGTGCTGGGGATCGAATCGTCGTGCGACGAGACCGGTGTCGCGCTCGTGGACGCGCAGGCCCAGGGCACGCCGCGGTTGCTGGCGCAGGCGCTGCACAGCCAGGTGGCGATGCACGAGGCCTATGGCGGCGTGGTGCCCGAACTGGCCTCGCGCGACCACATCCGCCGGGTGCTGCCCTTGACGCAGCAGGTGCTGGCCGATGCCGGCTGCGGCCTGGAGGCCATCGACCTGGTGGCCTACACCCGCGGACCCGGTCTGGCCGGCGCACTGCTGGTCGGCGCCGGTGTGGCCGTGGCGCTGGGCGCGGCACTGGGCCGGCCGACGCTGGGCGTGCACCATCTGGAAGGCCACCTGCTGTCGCCCTTTCTGGCCGACGACGCGCCGCGCTTTCCGTTTGTGGCGCTGCTGGTGTCGGGCGGGCACACGCAGTTGATGCGGGTGGACGGCGTCGGCCGCTACGCCCTGCTGGGCGAGACCGTGGACGATGCGGCCGGCGAGGCTTTCGACAAGAGCGCCAAGCTGCTGGGTCTGGGCTACCCGGGCGGGCCGGCGCTGGCCCGGCTGGCGGCCGCGGGCGATGAACGCGCCTTTGCGCTGCCGCGACCGCTGCTGCACAGCGGCGATCTCGACTTCAGCTTCGCCGGGCTGAAGACCGCCGTGATGACGCAGGTGAAGAAGCTCGGGCCCGCGCTGACCGACCCGCAACGGGCCGACGTCGCGGCATCGACCCAGGCCGCCATCGTCGAGGTGCTGGTGGCCAAGTCGCTGCGCGCGCTGAAGCTGACGGGGCTGAAGCGCCTGGTGGTGGCCGGCGGTGTCGGTGCCAACCTGCAATTGCGCGCGCGCCTGGACGCCGGTGCCGCGAAACTGCAGGCGCGCGTGCATTACCCGCCGCTGGCCCTGTGCACCGACAACGGCGCCATGATTGCACTCGCCGCGGCCATGCGCTGGCAGCAGGGGCTGGCGCCGACGGGGCCGACGACCGGCGCCTTCGACGTGCGGCCGCGCTGGCCGCTGGCTGAGATTGACGGCAGCTGAAATTTGCACTGGCAGCGCTGAAACCGAATTCAAGAGTCTTTCTCGGCACGCGACTTGCGGCCGCCTCGATTGGCCTTGTCCGCCCTCCAACCCCCAGCCCGCGCCGCATGAACCTCATCAGAGACCGCATCGCCGCCTTGCCCGCCTCGCGCATCCGCGAGGTCGCCAATGCCGGCCTCGGCCGCAGCGATGTGCTGGCCTTCTGGTTCGGCGAGAGCGACGAAGTCACGCCCGAACCGGTGCGCGAAGCCGCGGCTGCGTCGCTCCGTGCGGGCGAAACCTTCTATTCGCACAACCTCGGCCTGCCCGATCTGCGGCAGGCCATCGCCGCCTACATGGCCGCCCTGGTGGTGCCGTCGCACCCGGGCCGGCGCGACATCACGCCCGAGCGCATCGCGGTCACCTCGTCGGGGGTGAATGCGCTGATGCTGGCCATGCAGATGCTGCTGGATCCGGGCGACGAGGTCGTCGCCGTGGTGCCGGTGTGGCCCAACCTGACGGCGCAGCCGGCCATCCTGTCGGCACGGGTGACGCGCGTGCCGCTGCGACCCTGCAACGGCCAGTGGCGGCTGGACCTGGACGAACTGCTGGCGCACGTGACGCCGCACACCCGCATGCTGTTGGTGAACGCGCCCAACAACCCCACCGGCTGGACCCTGACGCGCGACGAGCAGCAGGCGCTGCTGGACCACTGCCGCACCACCGGCACCTGGATCGTGGCTGACGAGGTCTATGAACGCCTGTACTTCGGTGAGGGCGAAGACGCTGCTGCGCCCGCCGCACCCAGCTTCGCCGACATCGCCCACCCGCAGGACCGCCTGATCGTCGCCCACAGCTTCAGCAAGAGCTTTTTGATGACGGGATGGCGCCTCGGCTGGCTGCTGCTGCCCGCGGCGCAGATGGCGGACATGGGCAAATTGCTTGAGTACAACAGCTCCTGCGCCCCGGTCTTCGTGCAGCGTGGTGCGCAGGCGGCGCTGGCCCTGGCCGATGACTCCGTGCCCGGCCTGCAGCAGCGCCTGCGTGCATGCCGTGACCGCCTTCTGCACGGCCTTCAGCGCCTGCCGGACGTCACGGCGGCGGTGCCGGCGGGGGGCATGTACGCCTTCTTCCGCGTGCACGGGCAGGACGACTCACTCGCCTTCGCCAAGCGCCTGGTGGCCGATCACGGCCTGGGCCTGGCGCCGGGCGTGGCTTTCGGGCCGGAAGGAGAGGGCTGGTTGCGTTGGTGCTTCGCCTCGCGCGACCCAGCGCGGCTGGACCAAGGTCTGGCCCGGCTGGGGGCAGCGCTCGGTCTATAATCGAGGGTTGCTTGGCAAATGGGATACCCCGGGCCAAGCACATCGAGCACGGCGCCGGTTGGTTTCACTGGCGACCGCAAGTGGCAACAGGAAACCGCGGCGCAGCCCCACCACACACAGGGGCCGGGCAGGGCGGTTTCCATGAACTCAGGAAATCCCATGACCATGGACACCGCCGTCAAGGCTGAAATCGTCAAGACGCACGCCCGTGGCGTCGCCGACACCGGCAGCCCGGAAGTGCAGGTCGCCCTGCTGACCGCGCGCATCAATGAACTGACCCCGCACTTCAAGCTTCACAAGCACGACCACCACGGTCGTCGCGGCCTGGTGAAAATGGTCAACCAGCGCAAGCGCCTGCTGTCCTATCTGAAGGGCAAGGACGCCGACCGCTACACGACGCTGATCGGCACGCTGGGCCTGCGCAAGTAAACGAAGGACCGCAGGGCTGCCCATTCGAGCCGCCCTGTCGCCGCTTGCTTTCACCACCCGGGCCGCACTTGCTGTGTCATTCCATCGACGTCGGGGCCACCGGCCGCGCTGGAATGGCATTGCGCTGCCCCACACCATGAAGAAAGAGGACAAGGCATGAGCATGTTCAACAAGGTCACCAAGACGTTCCAGTGGGGCCAGCACACCGTCACATTGGAAACGGGCGAGATCGCCCGCCAGAGCGGCGGCGCCGTGCTCGTCAACATCGACGACACCGTCGTGCTGGCCACGGTGGTCGGCTCCAAGACCGCCAAGCCGGGCCAGGATTTCTTCCCGCTGACGGTGGACTACACCGAGAAGACCTACGCCGCGGGCAAGATCCCGGGCAGCTTCTTCAAGCGCGAAGGCCGCCCCAGCGAGGCCGAGATCCTGACCTGCCGCCTGATCGACCGGCCGATCCGCCCGCTGTTCCCGGAAGGCTTCCTGAACGAAGTCCAGGTCATCGTGCATGTCGTCAGCCTGAACCCCGAGGTGCAGGCCGACATCGCCGCGATGATCGGCACCAGCGCCGCGCTGGCCATCTCCGGCATCCCCTTTGCCGGCCCCATCGGCGCCGCGCGGGTGGGCTACATCAATGGCGAATATGTGCTGAACCCGGGGCTGACGCAGCTCAAGGGCAGCCAGCTCGACCTGGTGGTGGCGGGCACCGAAGCCGCCGTGCTGATGGTGGAATCCGAAGCCGACCAGCTGTCCGAAGAGATCATGCTGGGTGCCGTGGTCTTCGGCCATGATCAGGGCAAGGTGGTCATCAATGCCATCAACGATCTGGTGCGCGACGCCGGCAAGCCCGAGTGGGAATGGCAGGCCCCGGCCAAGGACGAGGCCCTGATCGCCAAGGTGGCTTCGCTGGCCGAAGAGCCACTGCGCGCCGCCTATCAAAACCGCAACAAGCAGGCCCGCACGCAGGCCTGCCGCGCCGTCTACGCCTCGGCCACCGCGGCGCTGAAGGAGCAGGGCGTCGAGTTCGATGCCGGCAAGCTGGGCGACATGTTCTTCGAGATCGAAGCCCGCCTGGTGCGCGGCCAGATCCTGTCCGGCGAGCCGCGCATCGACGGCCGCGACACGCGCACCGTGCGCCCGATCGAGATCCGCTCGGGCGTGCTGCCGCGCACCCACGGCTCGTCGCTTTTCACACGCGGCGAGACGCAGGCGCTGGTAGTGACGACGCTGGGCACCGAGCGCGACGCACAGCGCATCGACGCATTGGCCGGCGAGGTCACCGACAACTTCATGCTGCACTACAACATGCCGCCCTTCGCCACCGGCGAGGCGGGCCGCTTCGGCACCCCGAAGCGGCGCGAGATCGGCCACGGCCGCCTCGCCAAGCGCGCGCTGACTGCCGTGCTGCCGAAGAAGGAAGACTTTCCGTACACCATCCGCATCGTGTCGGAGATCACCGAGAGCAACGGCTCCTCGTCGATGGCCTCGGTCTGCGGCGGCTGCCTGAGCATGCTCGACGCGGGCGTGCCGCTGAAGGCCCACGTGGCCGGCATCGCCATGGGCCTGATCAAGGACGGCAATCGTTTCGCTGTCTTGACGGACATCCTGGGTGACGAAGATCACCTGGGCGACATGGACTTCAAGGTCGCGGGCACCACCAACGGCATCACCGCGCTGCAGATGGACATCAAGATCCAGGGCATCACCAAGGAAATCATGCAGGTGGCGCTGGCGCAGGCCAAGGAAGCGCGCCTGCACATCCTGTCCAAGATGGTCGAGGCCGTGGGCGGCGCAAAGACGGAGGTGAGCCAGTTCGCCCCGCGCCTGTACACGATGAAGATCAACACTGAAAAGATCCGCGACATCATCGGCAAGGGCGGCGCCACCATCCGCGCGCTGACCGAAGAGACCGGCTGCACCATCGACATCGGCGAAGACGGCACCATCACGGTCGCCAGCACCGATGCCGACCGCGCCGCGTTTGCGCTCAAGCGCATCAGCGAGATCACGGCCGAGGCCGAAGTGGGCAAGGTCTACGAAGGCGCGATCACGAAGATCCTGGACTTCGGCGCCCTGGTCAACATTCTGCCGGGCAAGGACGGGCTGCTGCACATCAGCCAGATCGCGCACCAGCGGGTCGAGAACGTCACCGACTTCCTGACCGAAGGCCAGATCATCAAGGTCAAGGTGATGGAGACCGACGAGAAGGGCCGCATCAAGCTGAGCCTGAAGGCCCTGCTGGACAAGCCCGAGGGCTTTGTCGAGGAAGAGCGCCCGCGCCGTGATTTCGGCGATCGCCCCGACCGTGGCCCGCGCCGCGAGTACGGCGACCGCCCGCGTCGCGACCGCGACGACCGCCCGCGCCGCGAACACGCCGCCGAGGCCCCGGTGGCCGAAGGTGGCGAGCCTGCGGCGGCCTCGGCACCGGCCGCGCCGGCGGTCGAGCCGACGACGCCGCGCGACGATTGAGCCGGACCGGCCTCAAAGCCACCCGCTGCCAAAGCCAGAGTCAAAGCCAGAGTCACAGACGATATGCGCGCCATCGAGATCACCGCCCCCGGCAAGGCGGACGTGCTGCAGCCGTGTGAACGGTCGCAGCCCGTGCCGGCGGCCGGGGAGTTGCTGATCGCGGTGCAGGCCAGCGGGGTCAATCGCCCCGACGTGCTGCAGCGCAAGGGCTTGTACCCGGTGCCGCCGGGCGTGTCGGATCTGCCGGGGCTGGAAGTGGCCGGCACGGTGGCAGGAGGTTCGCCAGAGGACCTGGCAAGCGCGGGGCTCGCGCTGGGTGATGCGGTCTGCGCGCTGGTGGCCGGTGGCGGTTATGCCGAGTTCTGCGTCGCACCGGTCGGGCAGTGCCTGCCGGTGCCGGCCGGCCTGACGGCGATCGAGGCCGCAAGCCTGCCCGAGACCTTCTTCACTGTGTGGCAGAACGTGTTCCATATCGCCGGCCTGCAACCCGGCGAAACCTTGCTGGTGCAGGGCGGCAGCAGCGGCATCGGCGTGGCCGCGATCCAGATGGCCAAGGCGCTGGGCAGCCGCGTCATCGTCACGGCCGGCAGCGACGAAAAGTGCGCCGCCTGTGTGGCCCTGGGGGCCGATCACGCCATCAACTACCGCACCCAGGACTTTGCGGCCGAGACGAAGCGCCTGACCGCTGGCCGCGGCGCCGACGTGGTGCTGGACATGGTGGCCGGCGACTACATCGCGCGCGAGGTCGAGTGCATGGCGGACGACGGTCGGCTGGCCGTGATTGCCATTCAGGGCGGCGTGAAGAGCGGCTTCGACGCCGGACTCTTGCTGCGCAAGCGGCTGGCGATCACGGGCTCGACGCTGCGCCCGCGCAGCGTGGCCTACAAGACGGCATTGGCGGTTGCGCTGCGCGAGCGCGTCTGGCCCTTGATCGAGAGCGGCCACATCCGTGCCGTCATCCACTGCGTGTTCGACGCCGCGCAGGCGGCCGAAGCCCATGCGCTGATGGAGTCCAGCACCCATGTGGGCAAGATCGTGCTGAACTGGAAGCGCACATGAACCCAAGTCGCAAGCTGGTGGCCGGCAACTGGAAGATGCACGGCAGCCGCCCTGCCAATGCCGAACTGCTGGCCGCCGTGCTGGCGGCGCGGCCCTTCACCGCCGATGTCGCGGTGTGCGTGCCTTTCGTCTTCCTGCACGAGACCGCGGCCACGCTGGCCGCCAGCGACATCCGCTGGGGCGCGCAGGACGTGTCGGCGCAGGCCCAGGGTGCCTTCACGGGCGAGATCTCGGCGGGCATGCTGGCCGAGTGCGGTTGCCGCTACGCCCTGGTCGGCCACTCCGAACGCCGCGCGCTGCATGGCGAGAGCGACCAGCTTGTCGCCGACAAGGCGCAGGCCGCGCTGGGCCGGGGCGTGACGCCCATCGTGTGTGTCGGCGAGACCCTGGCCGAGCGCGACGCCGGCCAGACCGAGGCCGTGGTCAAGCGTCAACTCTCGGCCGTCATCCACCACCTCGGCCATTGCGCCGCCGAGATGGTGGTGGCCTACGAACCGGTGTGGGCCATCGGCACCGGCCGAACCGCCACGCCCGAGCAGGCGCAGGCGGTGCACGCCCTGTTGCGCGTGCAACTGCAGGCGGCCACCGGTCACGGCGCGCTGATGCGCATCCTGTATGGCGGCAGCGTCAAGCCCGACAACGCCGCACAACTCTTCGCCCAGCCCGACATCGACGGCGGGCTCATCGGTGGCGCCTCGCTGAAGGCGGCGGATTTCATCGCCATCTGCCGCGCCGCGGGCTGACCGCCTGCGCGCCGCACCGCATCCCTTTTCTGGAGTTCCTCACATCATGCAAATCTGGATGACCTTGACCCTGGCCGTGCAACTGCTGTCCGCGCTGGTGATGATCGGCCTTGTGCTGGTCCAGCACGGCAAGGGCGCGGACATGGGCGCGTCTTTCGGCGGCGGCGGGTCCTCGGGCAGCCTGTTCGGGGCCACCGGCAGCGCCAACTTCCTGTCGCGCTCGACCGCCGCCTGCGCCACCGTGTTCTTCATCTGCACCCTGGTGCTGGCGCTGATGGCCAATGCCGGTGGCGCCCGTGTGACCGAACGCGAGACCATCCTCGACCGCGCTGCGCCTGCATCATCGGCGCCGGCCGGGGGCCAGATTCCTGGCGCGGTGCCGGCACCGGCCACCACAGGCATGGGCGAGGTGCCTGGCGCGGTGCCGTCCGCGGCTTCTGCCGTGCCAGGAATCCCGACCCGCTGAACCCGTGTCGGGGGCCGCGCCGGCCTCGGCCGGGACGCCGCGCCCAGGCCCTCTCAGCGGCAGGAGCGCTGCGGTTTCAGGGTTAGAATCTTGGGCTGCCCGGTGTGCATTTTCCTCGTGAACACCGGGCAGTCTGCGGCCTTAGGTTGTGCCGTGCCGACGTGGTGAAATTGGTAGACACGCTATCTTGAGGGGGTAGTGGCGAAAGCTGTGCGAGTTCGAGTCTCGCCGTCGGCACCAGGGCTAGGCTTGTCACGCTGTCGGGCGCGCCCCCGGTCATCGCATCCGCGGTGCCCAGGCGCGCTTTTTTGATGCTCGCCGGGGCCAGACCCCGCCAACAAAATATCGCATGGACGTCCAAGCCTACCTGCCCGTCATCCTGTTCATCCTGGTGGGCATTGCTGTCGGCGTGGTGCCCCAGGTGCTGGGTTTTGTGTTCGGTCCCAACCGGCCCGACGTCGAGAAGAACAGTCCCTACGAGTGCGGCTTCGAAGCTTTCGAGGACGCGCGCATGAAGTTCGACGTGCGCTACTACCTCGTTGCCATCCTCTTCATCCTGTTCGACCTCGAAATCGCCTTCCTGTTCCCATGGGCTGTGGCACTGCACGACATCGGCGCGTCAGGTTTCTGGGCAATGATGATGTTTCTGACCATCCTCGTGGTCGGCTTCATCTACGAGTGGCGCAAGGGCGCGTTGGACTGGGAGTGAGCCGCAAGGACTCAAACCGCCCGCACCGACAGTCACGTCAATCCAGGAGCAACAGCAGCACATGGGTATCGAAGGTGTCCTGAAGGAAGGCTTCGTCACGACCTCGGTCGACACGCTCGTCAACTGGAGCAAGACCGGGTCGCTGTGGCCGATGACCTTCGGCCTGGCCTGCTGCGCGGTGGAGATGATGCATGCCGGTGCGGCACGCTACGACATCGACCGCTTCGGCATGCTGTTCCGTCCCAGCCCGCGCCAGAGCGACCTGATGATCGTGGCCGGCACGCTGTGCAACAAGATGGCACCGGCGCTGCGCAAGGTCTACGACCAGATGGCCGAGCCGCGCTGGGTACTGAGCATGGGTTCGTGCGCCAATGGCGGCGGCTACTACCACTACAGCTACAGCGTGGTGCGCGGTTGCGACCGCATCGTGCCGGTCGATGTCTATGTGCCAGGCTGCCCGCCGACGGCCGAGGCGCTGCTGTACGGCATCCTGCAGCTGCAGGCCAAGATCCGGCGCGAGAACACCATCGCCCGCTGAGCTGAACACGCGATGACGGTTTCCATCGACACCTTGCAAGCCGCCCTGCAGACCACGCTGGGCGACGCCATCACCAAGCTCGTGCGCGACCGTGGCGAGCTGACGCTCACCGTGCCGGCGGCGCGTTATGCCGAAGTGGCCTTGGTGCTGCGCGACCACCCGGCGCTGAAGTTCGAGCAGTTGATGGACCTGTGCGGGCTGGACTATTCCGAGTACGCCAACGCGCCGTGGGAAGGCCCGCGCTTCGCCGCCGTCAGCCACCTGCTGTCGTTGACGCACAACTGGCGCCTGCGCCTGCGTGTGTTCGCGCCCGACGACGAACTGCCGACATTGGCCAGCGTCAACGACATCTGGAATGCGGCCAACTGGTTCGAGCGTGAGGCCTTCGATCTCTACGGCATCATCTTCGAAGGCCACCTCGACCTGCGCCGCATCCTCACCGACTACGGCTTCATCGGCCACCCGATGCGCAAGGACTTCCCGACCACGGGCCATGTCGAGATGCGCTACGACGCCGAGCGCAAGCGCGTCATCTACCAGCCGGTGACGATCGAGCCGCGCGAGGTCGTGCCGCGTGTGGTGCGCGAAGACCATTACGGCGCCACCCGCTGAACGGGCCATGGCCGAGATCAAGAACTACACCCTGAACTTCGGGCCTCAGCACCCCGCCGCGCACGGCGTGCTGCGGCTGGTGCTGGAGCTGGACGGAG
>JBBSCX010000107.1:0-9956 GCA_038249905.1 Burkholderiales bacterium | reverse complement strand
TGGAGATCCTGGCCAAGGTCAAGCGCGAACTGAACGTGCCCATCCTGACCGACGTGCACGACGAGAGCCAGATCGCCGCCGTGTCGGCGGTGGTGGACGTATTGCAGACCCCCGCTTTCCTGAGCCGTCAGACCGACTTCATCCGTGCCGTGGCACAAAGCGGCAGGCCGGTGAACATCAAGAAGGGCCAGTTCCTGGCGCCGCACGACATGAAGAACGTGATCGCCAAGGCCCGCGCCGCGGCGCGCGAGGCGGGGCTGTCGGAAGACCGCTTCATGGCCTGCGAACGCGGTGTGAGCTTCGGCTACAACAACCTCGTCAGTGACATGCGCAGTCTGGCGATCATGCGCGAGACCGAGGCGCCGGTGGTCTTCGACGCCACCCACAGCGTGCAGTTGCCCGGCGGCCAGGGCACGAGTTCTGGCGGCCAGCGCGAATTTGTGCCCGTGCTCAGCCGCGCGGCGGTGGCGGTGGGCGTGGCCGGGCTTTTCATGGAAACGCACCCGGACCCGGCCAACGCGATGAGCGACGGGCCGAACGCTGTGCCGTTGAAGCACATGAAGGCCTTGCTGGAACAGCTGGTGGCGCTCGACCGCGTCATCAAGACACAGCCCCTGCTCGAGAACGACTTTTCCTGCTGAGCCGCCGCGCATGCCTGCCGCTTACCTGATCGTCGAATCCAGCATCACCGACCCCGAGGTCTTCAAGCGCTACATGGACTCGGCGCCAGCCGTGGTGAAGGCCTTCGGCGGTGAATACCTGGTGCGCGGCGGGCGCATGGCCGTGCAGGAAGGCGACTGGACACCGCCACGCCTGACCGTCCTGCGCTACCCCAGCTTCGAAGCCGCGCAGGCCATGTACGACAGCCCGGGCTATGTCGCCGCGCGAGCCCTGCGCCAGGGCGCGACCGCCTGCTTCAACATGGTGCTGGTCGAAGGTGTCGACTTGCCACCGGTCTGAGCATTGCCCCCACCAAGAACATGCCACTTCAGAGGAATTGAATGAGCGCCATCGTTGACATCGTCGGCCGGGAAATTCTGGACAGCCGAGGCAACCCGACCGTCGAGTGCGACGTGCTGCTGGAGTCCGGCACCATGGGCCGCGCTGCGGTGCCATCCGGCGCCAGCACCGGCAGCCGCGAGGCCATCGAGTTGCGCGACGGCGACACTCTGCGCTATCTGGGCAAGGGCGTGCTGCGCGCGGTCGAGCACATCAACACCGAGATCAGCGAATCGGTGCTGGGGCTGGACGCGGCCGAACAGGCCTTTCTCGACAAGACCCTGATCGACCTGGACGGCAGCGACAACAAGAGCCGCCTGGGCGCCAACGCCACGCTGGCCGTCAGCATGGCCGTGGCCCGTGCCGCGGCCGAAGAAAGTGGCCTGCCGCTGTACCGCTACTTCGGCGGCATGGGCCGCATGAGCCTGCCGGTGCCGATGATGAACGTCATCAACGGCGGCGCCCACGCCAACAACACGCTGGATCTGCAGGAGTTCATGATCATCCCGGTGGGCGCGCCCACCTTTCGCGAAGCGCTGCGCTACGGCGCCGAGGTATTCCACGCGCTGAAGAAGATCATCGACGGCCGTGGCATGCCCACCAGTGTCGGCGACGAAGGCGGCTTCGCACCCAACGTCGAAAGCCACGAGGCCGCGATCCAGCTCATCCTGGAAGCCATCGACAAGGCCGGCTACACCGCAGGCACGCAGATCGCGCTGGGCCTGGACTGCGCCGCCAGCGAGTTCTACAAAGAAGGCAAGTACCACCTGGCCGGCGAAGGGCTGGCGTTGAGCGCATCGGAATGGACCGACATGCTGGCCAACTGGGTCGACAAGTACCCCATCCTGAGCATCGAAGACGGCATGCACGAAGGCGACTGGGACGGCTGGAAGATCCTGTCCGACCGCCTGGGCAAGAAGGTGCAACTGGTAGGCGACGACCTGTTCGTCACCAACACCAAGATCCTGCAGCGCGGCATCGACGAAGGCATTGCCAACAGCATCCTGATCAAGATCAACCAGATCGGCACATTGACCGAGACCTTTGCCGCCATCGAGATGGCCAAGCGCGCCGGCTGGACCAACGTCATCAGCCACCGCAGCGGCGAGACCGAAGACAGCACCATCGCCGACATCGCCGTGGGCACCAATGCCGGGCAGATCAAGACGGGCTCGCTGTCGCGATCGGACCGCATCGCCAAGTACAACCAGTTGCTGCGCATCGAGGAAGACCTGGGCGACGTCGCCAGCTACCCCGGCCGCGCGGCGTTCTACAACCTGCGTTGAACCGGGCAGGCTGACCGACATGCGCTGGGCCCCGCTGATCATCGGTGCACTGCTGGCGGTGGTGCAGGCCGACCTGTGGTTCGGCAAAGGCAACCTGCCCTATGGCATGAGCCTGCGCCAGCAACTGGCGGCACAGCAGCAGGCCAACGCCCAGGCGCGCGACCGCAATGCCCAGGCCGTGGCCGAGGTGGCCGACCTGAAGGAAGGACTGGAGATGGTCGAGGAGACCGCCCGCGCCGAACTCGGCATGCTGCGGCCGAACGAGATCCTGGTGCATGTGGCAGCGCGGCCGGCCCCGGCGCGGTGACGGAGAACGCCGCCGCATTCGCGGAGGCTCATGACGTCCCCGCATTCGCGGTGAATCACGACATCACCGCATTCGCGGTGGGACCCTGAGCATGCTCGACACCCTGCTGCACGCGGCGCGGCCGCTGCTGGCGCCGGCCTTCACGCTGTGGGGCAGCCCGGCCACCTGGCTGGAACTGGTGGCTTTCGCCTTGGCCTTGCTGATGGTGGCTTGCAACCTGCGCGTCAACCCCGCGGCCTGGCCATTGGCCATCGCCAGTTCGCTGCTGTATGCGCTGCTCTTCGCCGATGCCCGGCTGTACGGCGCGGCCGGGCTGCAATTCGCCTTCATTGCGGTGGCGCTGTGGGGCTGGTGGCAGTGGCTGCGCGGCACCGGGGCTGATGGCGCGGCGCTGAGGGTGCAGGTGATGACGCCGCGGCAGCGTGCGCTGGCCGCAGCCGCGACCCTGGCCGCCTGGCCGCTGCTGGCCCTGCTGCTCGACCGCGCTACCGACAGCGACGTGCCCTGGCTCGACGCCCTGCCCACCGTGGCCAGCATCACCGGGCAGATCCTGCTGGGGCGCAAATTGCTGGAAAACTGGGCCGTCTGGCTCGGCGTGAACCTCTTCAGCGTCGGCTTGTTTGCGCTGAAGGGCCTGTGGCTGACGGTCATCCTGTATGCCCTCTTCGCCGTGCTTTCGGCCGTCGGCTGGCGCGTCTGGTCGCGGCGGCTGGCGGCCGAAGCCGTCCAGCGCTGAAGCCGATGGCCCAGGCTCTGTGCATCGCCATCGTCGGCGCCGAGAGCACCGGCAAGACCGCGCTGGCGCAGGCCCTGGCCGCACGCCTGGCGCAGGACACGGGCCTGAAGGTCGCCTGGGTGCCCGAATGGCTGCGCCAGTGGTGCGACGCCACCGGCCGCACGCCGCAACCGCAGGAGCAGGCGGCGATTGCACGCGCGCAGCACGAACGCATCAACGCGGCGGCGGCCACGCACGACGTGGTCGTCTGCGACACGACGGCGCTGATGACGGCCGTCTACAGCCGCCTGCTGTTCGACGACCGCAGCCTGGAGGCACGCGCCATCACCTTGCAACGGCGCATGGCGCTGACGCTGTTGACGGCGCTGGACCTGCCCTGGGTGCCCGACGGCCACCAGCGCGACGGCCCGCAGGTGCAGGGCCCCGTGGATGCGCTGCTGCGCGAACTGCTGCTGGCGCACCGCCTGCCGTGGGCGCTGGTCAGTGGTGTCGGCGAGGCCCGGCTGGCCAGCGCCGTCGATGCCGTCGCGCCGCTGCTGCGTGTGGCGCCGGCACCGCGGCGCGGCCTGTTCACGCGCCTGCACGAACGCAACGCCCGCCAGGAAGCCCGCGCCTGGGCCTGCGCCGATTGCGACGACCCGGCCTGCGAGCGGCGCGCGCACCGAGCGGGGTGATAGCGGCGGGCCGAATGGGCTATTGCACCAACCCCGGCGTCGGCGGCGTTTCGCGCCCGGGCGTGAACATCGCACCCACGTCGACCGCGTCGAAGCGGTACTTCAGCCCGCAGAACTCGCAGCCCACCTCGACCACGCCGCGCTCGGCGATCAGGCTGTCGCTCTCGTCGCGGCCCAGGCCCTGCAGCATGCCGCGCACGCGCTCGCGGCTGCAGCTGCAGGCAAATCGCGGCTGGGCCAGCGGGTCGGGCGCAAACACACGCAGCGTTTCTTCCCAGAACAGCCGGTGCAGGATGCGCTCAGGCTCCAGAGTCAGCAGTTCCTCTCGCGTCAGCGTCGCAGCCAGTGTCGCGATGCGGTTGTAGGCCTCGTTCAGGCCGATCTCGTCCTCGTTGCGCGATGACTCCGCCTGGCCCTCGAGGTTGCCCTGGCCCTGCACCGGCAGGCGCTGGATCAGCAGCCCGGCAGCGACCTGGCCGTCGGCCGCCAGCACCAGGCGCGTGTCGAGCTGCTCGCTTTGCAGCATGTAGTGCTCCAGCACCTGCTGCACCTGCTGCAGCGGTTCGCGCCGGTCGCCATGCAGCGGCACCACACCCTGATAGGGCTGCTGGCCGGGAAGGCGCTCGCGCGGGTCCAGCGTGATGGCGCAGCGGCCGCGACCGTGCTGGTTCACCAGCGCCTCCAGCGTGGCGCCCGGCGGTACGGCCCCGACCACGGTGGCCGTGGCGCGAAAGCTCAGTTCGGGCTGCACCTCCGCCACCGCCAGCTTGACCGGGCCGTCACCATGCAGTTGCAGCAGCAGCGCGCCCTTGAACTTGATGTTGGCCTGCATCAGCACGCCGGCCGCCGCCAGCTCGCCAACCAGGCTGCGCACCTCGGGCGCAAATTCGCGCCCTTCGCCGTCGTCGTCGATGCCGCTGCCGCGGCGGGCCAGCAATTCCTGCCAGCCGTCGGTCAGGCGCACCAGCATGCCGCGCACCGGCAGACCCTCGAACAGGAACTTGACCAGACGCGACATCAGTCCACGCGCCTCAGGCCGGTGGCAAAGAGCCGCGCCTTTTCGACGTAATGCAATGCGCCTGCATCCATGCGGGCGATGTGCTCGGGGCTCAGCACGCGCACCGCCTTGGCCGGGCTGCCCAGGATCAGCGAGCCGTCCGGAAAATCTTTCCCCTCGGTCACCACCGCACCCGCCGCGACCAGGCAGTGGCGGCCGATCTTGGCGCCGTTCAGCACTACGGCCTGGATGCCGATGAGCGCGCCGTCACCGATGCTGCAGCCATGCAGCATGGCCTGGTGGCCGACGGTCACGCTCTCGCCCAGGGTCAGCGGAGATCCCATGTCGGTGTGCAGCACGGCGCCTTCCTGCACAGTGCTGCGCGCGCCCAGCGTGATCCACTCGTTGTCGCCGCGCAGCACGGCGCCGAACCAGACGCTGGCCTCGTCGCCCAGGGCCACGCGGCCGATGACCCGCGCCGTGTCGGCGACCCAGACGTCGCGCCCCAGGCGCGGTGTGTCGTCGCCGAGTTGATAGATCGCCAAGTGCAGCCCCTTCGTCGTGTGAACTTCAAATGAATCGAGAATTCTAGGGATGGAACTTCGACGCCTGTGCCTGGAGGCCTTGCAAGGCACAGACCCTGCCGCCAAGGCCCAGGCCACACGGGCTTTGCAGGTCCGTTCGGCGGGCCTGCCCGTGGACTCGACGGCCGACTTGCCGGCGCCCGCCGTGCTGCCCGGCCGGCCGTCCCGCCCGCGCCTGGTGCCGCCATCCCAGGTGGCGCAGCGTTCGCCCTTCACCGCCGCCGGGCGCGCTGCGTTGTTGCACGCGGTGGCGCACATCGAGTGCAACGCCATCGATCTGGCACTCGACGCGGTGTGGCGGTTCCCCGGTTTGCCCGAGGCCTACTACCGCGACTGGCTGCAGGTCGCCGCCGAAGAAGCCCTGCACTTCACGCTGCTGACGGACCACCTGGCCAGCCTGGGCACCACCTACGGCGACTTCGACGCCCATGACGGCCTGTGGGCGATGGTCGAGCGCACGGCCGGCGACGTCATCGCCCGCATGGCCCTGGTGCCGCGAACGCTGGAAGCGCGCGGTCTGGACGCCACACCGCCGATGCAGGCGCGGCTGCGCGCCGCCGGCGACCTGCGCGCGGTCGAGATCCTGGACGTGATCCTGCGCGACGAAGTCGGCCATGTCGCCATCGGCAACCGCTGGTATCGCTGGCTGTGCCAACGCGACGGCCTCGACCCGGTGGCGCATTACGCAGGGCTGGCGCAACATTACCGGGCGCCGCGGCCGCGCGGCCCTTTCAATGTCGAGGCACGGCAGCGCGCGGGCTTCGACGCCGCAGAGATCGCCGCCTTGCTGGCCCCCACCGCAGGCCCGGACACACCCTCGGCCTGAACCTGAACCCATGAACGTGAACCCTGTCACATGCGCATTACACTCGCCCGCTCCATCGGCCGCTCTGCAAACACCATGCGCTCACTGACCACCCGCCGCTTCCTCCAGATCGCCGGCCTCACGGCAGCCGGCCTCCTGCTTGCCGCCTGCGGCAAGAAGGAAGAGGCGCCCGCGCCGACCCCGGTGGCGTCGGCCCCGGCACCCGCGCCGATGAAGGTCTACGTGGTGGGCACCGACGCCGCCTACGCGCCCTTCGAGAGCCAGAACGAGAAGGGCGAGATCGTCGGCTTCGACATCGAGGTCGTCCAGGCCATTGCCGCCAAGGCCGGTTTCGAGGTCAAGTTCGTCAATACCCCCTGGGAAGGCATCTTCAATGCCCTGGGTCAGGGCGACCGCGACATGGTGGTCTCGGCGGTGACGATCACCGACGAGCGCAAGCAGACGATGGACTTCAGCGACCCGTACTTCGACGCGGCGCAACTGATCGCGGTGAAGGAAGACAGCAAGGTCGCCAAGTTCGCCGACTTGAAGAAGATGAAGGTGGGCGTGCAGACCGGCACCACCGGCGACGAAGCCGTGAGCAAGTTGCTGGGCAAGACCAGCACCAACATCAAGCGCTTCGAGAGCACCCCCCTGGCGCTGAAAGAACTGGAAGCCGGTGGCGTCGATGCCGTGGTCGCCGACAACGGCGTGGTCGTGCATTACGTGGCCAACAACCCGGGCGGAAAGTTCAAGACCGTGGCCGACACCGAGTTCGTGCCCGAGCAGTACGGCGTCGCCATCAAGAAGGGCAATGCCGAATTGCTGGCCCTGTTGAACAAGGGCCTGGCCGACATCAAGGCCGACGGCACTTACGCCGCCATCTACAGCAAGTACTTCGGCGCGCCCCCGGCGGCCCCGGCCCCGGCGGCTTCGAAGTAAGTCCCGCACCAAGACGCCGGCCCGATGGATCTTCGCTGGGAGATTCTTGCCGGCTACGGGCCGCTTTTCGCCAGCGGCCTTTTGATGACGATCCAGCTGACCTTGGTCGCCATCGGCGTCGGAATGTTGCTGGGCATCGTCTTCGGACTCGTCAGCACGTCCCGCGACGCGCCCGCCCCGGCCACCTGGCCTGCGCGGGCGTTGCTGCATATAGCGCGGGCGGTGACGGTGGCCTACGTCACCTTCTTTCGCGGCACGCCGCTGTTCGTGCAGATCCTGCTGGTGCACTTTGCGCTGATGCCCACGCTGGTGCACCCCGACAACGGCCTGTTGCTGTCGGGTGAGCTCGCTCGCACGTTCAGGCAAGAACACGGCGCCTTCTTCAGCGGCTGTGTCGCGCTCAGCTTGAATGCCGGCGCCTACATCAGCGAGATCTTCCGCGCCGGCATCCAGAGCATCCACCGCGGCCAGACCCAGGCTGCGTACAGCGTCGGCCTGACTCACACCCAGTCCATGCGTTTCGTGGTGCTGCCACAGGCCTTCCGGCGCATGGTGCCGGCGCTGGTGAACGAGGGCATCACGCTGATCAAGGACAGCTCACTGGTCAGCGCCATCGGCCTGGCCGAACTGGCATTGGCGGCGCGC
Source organism: Burkholderiales bacterium (assembly GCA_038249905.1). Classification (GTDB taxonomy): domain Bacteria; phylum Pseudomonadota; class Gammaproteobacteria; order Burkholderiales; family Burkholderiaceae_C; genus Rubrivivax. The sequence continues at coordinate 1,981 of JBBSCX010000107.1, read as the reverse complement.
ACCGTCGCCGGTGCCTATTCGCGCTACTGGGAACCTTACCTGGCGATCTCGGCCATGTACCTGGTGCTGACGCTGACCTTGTCGCTGCTGGCCAGGCGGCTGGAAGCGCCTTCGCACCTGCGCGGGCGCTGAGCCCGACGCTGCTGTGGCCCCGCGCTGGCCATTGAGGTCATCTGACAAGTGTTGCGCGGATGCTGCGCCGCAGCGTAATTTTCGACGCGATTGACGGCGCCCCCCGGGTAAGCACCAAGCGCCCACATAGACTGCCGAGGAGCGTCCGGGAAAGTCCGGTCTGCCTTTGTCCATCTGTCCCAGAGAGGAACCCCATGAAGCAAACCCTGATCGTCGCCGCCGTTGCCCTGCTTGCCGCCGGCTCCGCCGCCGCGCAGAGCAGCGTCACCATCTATGGCCGCCTGAACGTCACGGCCGAAGCCCTGAAAATCAACGGCGTGTCCACCAAGCAATTGGTCAACAACGCCTCGCGTCTGGGCTTCCGTGGCACAGAGGACCTGGGTGGCGGTCTGAAGGCCGGCTTCCTGCTCGAACACCGCTTCAACGTCGACACTGGCACCGTGACCGGCGACTTCTACGCCGGTGACTCGCTGGTGTCGCTGGCCGGTGGTTTCGGTCAGATCCGCCTGGGCCGCATCACCAGCGAGGCCTACTACGCCACCGCTGACTACATCAGCATGAACAACCACGACACCGGCACCTCGGCCGATGCGCTTTATGCCTACCTGGGCAACAACAAGAACAAGATCGCCTACAACACGCCGGACATGGGCGGCCTGGTGTTGCACGCCGCGGTCAGTGCCGGTGAAGGCGTGACCACCCGCGGCTACGACTTCGCTGCCGTCTACGACAGCGGTCCGCTGCACCTGGGTGCCGGCTACGAGAAGCAGGGCTCGGCCAACCAGTACGCCTTTCGCGGCCTGTACGAACTGGGCGCGGTCACCCTCGGCGGCTACATCCAGCGCGACAAGAACGGCTACATCGCCAACGGTGGCAACCGCACCACCTGGCGCGTGACGGGCATGTACACCATGGGCGCTTCCGAACTGCACGCCGGCTACGGCGCGGCCAGCAAGTACAGCAACACCCCCAACAGTGGCGGCACGCAGTGGGTGCTGGGCTACAACTACAACCTGAGCAAGCGCACCAAGGTGTACGGCTACTACACCAAGCTCGACGGCAAGGTGGCGAGCCCCTACGGCGATCTGACCTCGCTGGCCGTGGGCCTGCGCCACAACTTCTGATCGGGGCCCTCCCCGTCTGTGCAAAGGCCGGTCACTGACCGGCCTTTTTCATGGCAGCTCAGCACTCGATCCTGGGTCCAGGATCGACCCTGCAACCGCGCTCAGCCGCGCGGATGGTGCGCGGCGTGCAACTGGCGCAGCCGCTCGCGCGCCACGTGGGTGTAGATCGTCGTCGTGCCGATGTCGGCATGGCCCAGCAGCAATTGCACGGCGCGCAAGTCGGCGCCGTGGTTCAGCAGGTGGGTGGCGAAGGCATGGCGCAGGGTGTGCGGTGACAGGGGCGCGGTCACATCCGCCGCCAGCGCGTGCTTCTTCACGATGCGCCAGAACATCTGCCGCGTCATGGCCGCACCGCGCACGGTGACGAACAGTGCATCGCTGGGGCGACCGGCCAGCAGTGCCGGGCGAGCGCCGGCCAGGTAGCGGCGCAGCCAGCGGTGCGCTTCTTCGCCGAAGGGCACCAGGCGCTCTTTCCTGCCCTTGCCCAGCACGCGCAGCACGCCCTCGGCCAGGCCCAGGTGCACGACCTTCAAGTCCACCAGTTCGCTCACGCGCAGGCCGCTGGCGTACATCAGTTCGAGCATCGTGCGGTCGCGTTCACCCAGTGGCGCGCCGACCTCGGGCGCGCCCAGCAGGGCCTCGACCTGCGCCTCGCTCAGCGTCTTGGGCACGCGCAGCGGCTGGCGTGCAGCCTGCAACCGCAGCGTGGGGTCGGCGTCGATGCG
>JBBSCX010000106.1:0-9956 GCA_038249905.1 Burkholderiales bacterium | reverse complement strand
GCTGATGGCGATGCCCTGCACGTCTTCCTGCAGTGCCGCCGTCACCACCTCGTCGACGCTGCGGTTGTGGCCCAGGTGAATGACTTCGGCGCCCATGCCCTGCAGGATGCGCCGCATGATGTTGATGGCCGCGTCGTGGCCGTCGAACAGGCTGGCGGCGGTGACGAAGCGCACCTTGTGTGCCGGGCGGTACTGGGCCAGGGCCTTGTATTCGGCGGACAGGTCGGTCATGGCGCGTCTCCGGCGGTCCGGCGCATGCAGTCGGCCGGCTGTGCCGACGATCTTAGTTGAGGTGAACGTCAACCCTGCGGCTTCGACCCGCGGCTTGCGGCTTGCGGCATGCGGCGCGGTGCGTCCGCTGCGGGCATGTCCGGCCCATCGGGGGCGCGGCGCGCTGTTATGGTCGCGCGCCATGAGCTTCCTGGCCATCGACATCGGCAACACGCGCCTGAAGTGGGCGCTGTACGCCGGCCCCCACCCCGGCGCCGTGCTGCTGCAGCATGGCGCGGTGTTTCTGGAAGCGATCGAAGAACTGGCCGAGCAGCACTGGCGCCTCTTGCCCGAGCCCCACAGCATGCTGGGCTGCGAGGTGGCAGGCGAGGCCATCCGCCGCCGTGTCGAGGAGCAGCTGGAGCTGTGGGACCTGGAGCCGCACTGGGTCGTGCCGGTGACCCGTGCCGGCGGCGTCGTCAACGGCTACGAGCATCCCAACCGACTGGGCGCCGACCGCTGGGTGGCCCTGATCGGCGCGCGCCAGCGGGCGCTGGCCGCCGGCCCGCAGCCGCGCCCGGCCCTGGTGGTGATGGTGGGCACGGCGGTGACGGTCGACGCGCTGGACGCTGCCGGGCACTTTCTGGGCGGTCTGATCCTGCCCGGATTCGGCCTGATGCTGCGCGCGCTGGAACTCGGCACCGCCGGCCTGAAGGTGCCCACGGGCGAGGTGGTGGACTTTCCCACCCATACCAGTGACGCCTTGATGAGCGGCGGCAGCAATGCCATCGCAGGCGCGATGGAGCGCCAGTTCCGGCGCCTGCAAGCGCGTTGCGGCGAGCCGCCGCTGCTGCTGATGACGGGCGGCGCGGCCGTCAAGCTGGCCCCCATCACCGACCTGCCGGCGATGCCGGTGGAGACGCTGATCTTCGAGGGGCTGCTGGTCTTGCAGTCGCACCGGCTGGCGCTGTAGGCGCCGGCCCGTCGTGGGGCTGAAAGGCCGGCCCGTCCTGCCCGCCCGGGCGCATCAACGACACTGCCAGACAGACACCGCAGCGACCGGAAGGGACCTTTGTGCAGACACTGGACGAGATGTTGAGCCGGAGCCTGATCTCTGCCGAGCAGCACGTGCAGATGGCCGCCTGGATCGCCCAGGCGCGCACGCCCGAGGCCATCATGCTGATGCCCGAACCGCTGTGGCGCGCGCTGCAACTGGCCAGCCTGCTGATGAATGTCGACGCCGATCTGCTGCAACCGCCGCTGCTGGCCGCCGATCTCGGCGCGGCCGAAAGCGGGCCCGGCGCCTGATCCTCGGCCCTGCACAGCCCGCCGATGCCGCCGACCCTGTCCAAGCCTCCGCTCATCGTCGTCTTCAACCTCGGCTCCGGCCATGGTGCTGCCGACGAGGTGCGTCACACGCTCCAGGCCGGCTGCGCCGAGGCCGGGCGGCCCTTGCAGTTGCTGCAGGTGGACGACCCGCGGCAGCTGATGACGATCGCGCTTCAGGCCGTCGCCCAGGCGCAGCAATGCGGCGGTGTGGTCGTGGCCGCCGGCGGCGACGGCACCATCAACACCGTGGCCCAGGCCGTGCTGGGCAGTGGCTGCGCCTTTGGTGTGCTGCCTCGGGGCACCTTCAACTACTTCAGCCGCGCGCACGGCATCCCCGCCGACACGCGCGCGGCTTTGCAGGTGCTGCTGGACGGCCACCGCCAGCCGGCGCAGGTGGGGCTGGTGGGCGAACGTGTCTTCCTCGTCAACGCCAGCCTGGGGCTGTACCCCCGCCTGTTGGAGGATCGCGAGGACTGGAAGCGCCAGTTCGGCCGCAGCCGGCTGGTGGCCTTCGGCGCCGGGCTGGCGACGCTGCTGCGCGGCCACCGCAGCCTGCGCCTGCGCATCCAGTCCCTCGGCAGCGAACGCGAGCTGCGCACGCCCACGCTCTTTGTCAGCAACAACGCGCTGCAGATGACACAACTGGGCTTCCCCGAGCCCGACACCGTCGGCGCCGGCCGCCTGGCCGCCATCGCGCTGCACCCGGTCGGGTTGCTGAAGATGCTGAGGCTCTTGCTGCGCGGTGCGCTGGGCCGCCTGGGCGAGGCCGAGGATGTGATCCACATCGCCACCCGCCAGCTCACGGTGCACCCCGGCCGCCGCCGCCGTGCGCTGGGCAGCACGCGCATCAAGGTCGCCACCGATGGCGAGGTGTCGTGGATGCGGCTGCCGCTGACGTTCCGCGTTGCGCCGCAGTGCCTGGACCTGATGCGTCCGGCCGAGGCCACCGGGCGCCCGGCCGCCACCGCGGCAACTGCAGACGTTCCTGCCGCATGACACTGCTGCTGCAGGTGTCCGACCCGCACTTCGGCACCGAGCGCCCAGCCGTCGTCGAGGCCCTCGTGCGGCTGGCGCAGGCGCGGCGGCCCGACGTGCTGCTGCTGTCGGGCGACATCACGCAGCGCGCCACACGGGCGCAGTTCGCAGCCGCCAGGGCATTCGTGCAGCGCCTGCAGGTGCCCCGCTGCGTGGCGCTGCCGGGCAACCACGACATCCCGCTGTGGCACTTGCCGCTGCGCCTGACGCGGCCGTACGCGCGCTATGTCGAGGCCTTCGGCGACGATCTGGGGCCGAGCCTGGAGACCGATGCGGTATTGCTGCTGGCCGTCAACACCACGCGCTGGTGGCGGCACCAGGACGGTCAGTTGTCGGCCGCGCAGATCGAGCGCGTCGCCAGCCGTCTGGCGCAGGCGCGCCCGGGACAGTGCCGCGTGGTCATGGTGCACCAGCCGCTGGTGGTGACGCGGCCCGAGGACGAGAAGAACCGCCTGCACGGCCACGCCGCCGCCCTGCAGCGCTGGGGCGCCGCGGGTGTGGACCTGATCGTGGGCGGGCACATCCACCTGCCCTTCGTGCAGCCCCTGCCCGCGGGCGGCTGGGCCGTGCAGGCGGGCACGGCCGTCAGCACCCGGGTGCGCGCCGATGCCGGCAATTCGGTGAACCTGATCCGCGTCGACCCCGCCGCCGAAGAACGCGCGACGGTCGAGCGCTGGGACCACGATGCGGCGCAGGATGCCTTCGTGCCGCGCGAGGTGCACCGCCTGATGCGGGCCTGACCATTTGCAGCCCCGACTGTGGCGGGCGTGAACGCCGCCGGGCTGGGGCCGGACTGGCCCCGCAGCAGACCCCTCAAGCCAGCCAGCGCTGCAGCACCTTGTGCAACTGCTCGCGTGAGTAGGGTTTGGCCAGGTGCGCGTCCATGCCCACTTCCATCGAACGGCGCGCATCTTCCTCGAAGGCATTGGCCGTCAGCGCGACGATGGGTACGCGCGGCAGGCGCAGCGCGGTCTCGCGTTTGCGTGCCTTCTGGGTGGCCGCATAACCGTCCAGCACCGGCATGTGGATGTCCATCAGCACCAGATCCACGCTCTGCCGGTCCAGCAGCGCCAGGGCCTGGGCGCCGTCCTCGGCCTCGATCACTTCCAGACCGAAGGACCTCAGCATCTCGACCGCAATCAGGCGGTTGACCATGTTGTCCTCGACCAGCAGCACCGTGCCCCGCAACGACATGTTCCGGCCCAGGCTGCCGAACTCCGAATCGGACTGGGGCCGCGGCACGCCGGTGCTGGCCAGAGGAAGGTCGAGTTCGAAGAAGAAGGTCGAACCGCTGCCGGCGCGACTGATCACCTGCACCTGCCCGCCCATGGCCTCGACGATGCGCTGGCTGATCGAAAGCCCCAGCCCGATGCCGCCGTGCAACCGCGAACGCGTGCCGTCCACCTGGTGGAAGGGCTGGAAGATCTGCGCCTGCGCCAGCTGCGGGATGCCGATGCCGGTGTCGATGACCTCGAAGCGCACGCGGCTCACATCGGCCGCGCCGACGGGCAGGGCGTGCAGGCGCAATGTGACGCTGCCGCGTTCGGTGAACTTCAGACCGTTGCCCAACAGGTTCAGCAGCACCTGCTGCAGGCGCGGTGCGTCGCCCAGCACGCCATCGGGCACGCCTTCGCCGACGTCGAGCACGATCTGGATGTCCTGGCGTTCGGCGTCGGCGCGGAACAGCGCCGCCGATGCCGCCGCCACCGAATGCAGTGACATCGGCAGTGCCGCCAGCTGCAATTTGCCGGCCTCGATGCGCGAATGGTCCAGCACGTCGTTGAGGATGCCCATCAGCGACTGCCCGCTGTCGGCCGCCGTCTTCACCAGGCGGCGCTGGCGCAGGTCCAGCGGCGTGTCGCGAAGCAGGTCCAGCGCACCCAGCACACCGTTCAGCGGCGTGCGCGTTTCGTGGCTCATGGTGGCCAGGAACTGCGACTTGGCCAGGTTCGCGGCCTCGGCTGCTTCCTTGGCGCGAAGCAGCGATTGATTGGCCCGATCGGCCTCGATGCCATGGTGCAGCGATCGCACCGCGGTGGCCCGAAACTCCTGCGTCGCGCGCCACATGGTCACGCCATAGGCCACGGCCAGCACGGCCAGCGCCGGGGAATAGGCCACCGGGTGCAGCACGGACACGGCCGCCAGCGACCCCATCTGCATCGCTGTCAGCAGGCCGAACGAGCGCCCGGCCATCGACATGAAAAATGCCGCCGTGGCCATCGAGCCGCAGACGATGACCACGTACACCGTCGCCATGGTGCCCTGCAAGGCCGGGTAGATGTAGACCGTGGCGAGCACCCACATCAGGCCCACGGCGATGGCGTTGAACTCGAGTTCGCGCACCACGGCGCCGATCTGTGGCTCGCTCAGCGCCACGTCATTGTCATGGCGGCGCGACATCTGCCAGCGCCAGGCGGCGATGGCCACGCCGAGCGCCAGCGTCGCCGCGCCGGCATCAGCCCGCCCATACTGCCAGCCCAGCCAGGCGATGAAGCCCACCGCACCCAGCAGCAGCCAGACACTGCGGGCCGAGTTGCGCAGCGCCACCTGCAGCATGTCGCGCTGCACGGCGGTGTCGATGCGGACAGGCTCGGCCATGGCGGCGCGAGCATAGCCTGCACCCCCGGCCGCCACGCCAGCGCCCTCATTGCCGACCGCATCGACCCCATCGACGACGTCGATCGCATCGACGGCACCGACGGCGCCGACGGCGTCGCGTCGCCTGGCCAACCTGGGGCTCATGTCACCTTTGCCCCGGCGCTCACGACTGGATGTAGTTCTCGAGCTGCTCGATGGTGGCCTGCTGGTCGGCGATCAGGTCGTCGAGCAGGTCGTGCAGCGACACCATGCCCATCACGGTGCTGCCGTCCAGCACCGGCAGGTGACGGATGCGGCGCTGGCTCATCAGCTGCATGCAGCGCCGGGTGTCGGTGCCAGGGGTGACGGTGACCACCGACGTGCTCATGATGTCGAGCACGCGTGTGTCGTGTGAATTGCGGCCGGTCAGCGCGATCTTGCGCGTGTAGTCGCGCTCGGAAAGCATGCCCACGAGAGCGCCGCCGTCCATCACCATCAATGCGCCGACCTCGTACTCGGCCAGCAACTGCAATGCGGCGAAGACGGTGTCTTCGGGGTTCACATGCCACAGCGTGCCTTCACGCTGACGCAGCAGTTCAGACACAGGTTTCATCGCATGCTCTCCCGCGGGCGGCGCGGCCGGCCGCCCAGGTGGCGGCCCGAATGCCGTGCCGCACAGTCGCAGAGACTACACAAACGCGGCGCCGGATCAATCGGTGGCGCCATGGACGCGACGGTTGCACGCCGCCCGGTGGCGCACGGCCGGCGCGGGTTTCCCCCGGCATGCGACGATTCGGCCGATGCCTGAGCACCGCCCGATCGCCCGCGACGCCGTCAACGCTGCTGCCGTCCGCCGCAACATCCGCCCCGCCGTCCGCCCCGCCCCCGGGCCACGCCGCTGGCGGCGCTGGTTGCTGGCCGTGGCGCTGGGCACCGCCACGGTCAGTGGCCTGATGGCGGGTTGCAGCACGCTGGACACGCAGCAGCGCAAGTGGATCTTCCAGCCCAGCGACCGCAGTTGGTGGGGTGGGGCTGCCGCTTCTGAGGGCATGGACGAGGTCTGGATCGACTTCCGATCGAGCCAGACGCAACAGGACGTGCGGCTGCACGGCCTGTGGCTGCCGCAGCCCGACCCCACGGCCCCCGTGCTGCTGTACCTGCACGGCGCGCGCTGGGACGTGCGCAGCAGCGCCCACCGCATGCGCCGCATGCACGAGCTGGGCTTTGCGGTGCTGGGCATCGACTACCGCGGTTTCGGCCAGAGCAGCAAGGACCTGCCCTCCGAGACCATGGCGCACGAAGATGCCCGCGCCGCCTGGGACTGGCTGGCCCGGCGCACACCGGGCGCACCGCGCTACGTGTTCGGCCATTCGCTGGGCGGCGCCATTGCCGTCAGCCTGGCGGCCGAGGTGGCGGACGAAGCGGGCCTGATCGTCGAAGGCAGCTTCACCAGCATCCCCGACGTGGTCGGCACCATGCGCTGGGGCTGGCTGCCGGTGTCGCCGCTGATCACGCAACGCTTCGACGCGGCTTCGCGCATCGCGCGTGTCGGCTCGCCGGTGCTGGTGGTGCATGGCAGCAACGACCGGCTGATCCAGCCGGCGCTGGGTCAGCGGCTGTATGACAAGGCGGTTGAACCCAAGCGGTTTGTGCTGGTGGAAGGGGGATCGCACCACAACACCAACGCCGTCGGGCAGGCGCAGTACCGGCAGGCGATTGCGGCGCTGTTCGGGTTTGACAGGGGCAACTGAGCAGGGGCAACTGAGCAGGGCGAACTGAGCGCGGTAGATTGAAGGCAGCGGACTGAAGGCGGTGCGCCCTGCCGAGCGCCTGCCCACAGCCCTGGGGATGCCGGCCCGGCCAGCTTCATTTCAGGGTGTTGCACTGCAGCGAAGTCAGGCGCAGCATGCACGCCGCGCCAACGACCGGCAGCAGGCCCCGACCTGCAGCCCCCAAGCCGGCAGCCCTGGCGCCTGGAGGATCCCCATGCACAGCCCTGCCCTGCCCCTGACCCCAGGCACCGGCGCCACCGAGGCCCCTGTCACCACTGGCGGTTCGCTGCCGCGCGGCGAACGCCTGCCGGTGCTGGACATCCTGCGCGGCTTTGCGCTGATGGGCATCCTGATCATGAACATGCCCGGCTTCAGCTCGTCCTTCTTCGCCGAGGCCGATGGTTCGCATTTGTGGACGGGCAGGCTGGACCAGCTGGCCGAGCAAGTGCGCGACATGCTGTTCTCGGGCAAGTTCAACAGCATGTTCAGCCTGCTGTTCGGCATCGGCTTCACCATCCAGTACACGCGCATGCAGCAGACCGATCCGCTGCACGCCGACCGCATCTACCTGCGCCGGCTCGTGGTGCTGGCGGCGCTGGGCATCGCACACGCCTGCATCTTCTGGCCCGGCGACGTATTGCACACCTACGCCATCCTGGGCATCTTCGTGCTCTTCGGGCTCAAGCGCGTCAGCGACCGCGGCATCCTCATCGGCATCGGCCTGTGCTTGCTGTACCCGCTGGTGTCAGGCCTGCTGCGCCTGGTGGTGATCACCAAGGAGATGACGGCCGAGCGCGTGAAGATCGCGCAGGCCTTCGAGATCAGCAACAACGCAGTGTTCAGCCAGGGCAGCTTTGTCGATGCCGTGGTCGAGAACAGCCGCATGATGGTTCACTTCTACGACAACCTGCTGTCGCTGTGGGGCACCCTGGGCTGGTGGGTGATGATGCTGCTGACGGTGTTGATCGGCCTGCTGGCGGGACGCCGCCGCTGGGCCCAGCGCATCCCCGAATTGATGCCGCAGATCCGCCGCATCACCTGGTGGCTGCTGGCCATCGGTCTGGTCTGCGGTGCCGCCTTCACCGTCATCTTCGAACTCAACCGCGAGCCCGGGCCGTCGCCGATCAAATTGCTGGGCAGCCTGTGCTACGGCATCAGCCGGCTGGCGTTGATGCTGTTCTACGTCATGGTGATCGTCCAGCTTTCGCAGCGGGCGGCCTGGCAGCGGCTGCTGGCGCCGCTGGCCGCGGCCGGGCGCATGCCGCTGACCAACTACCTGATGCAGACGTTGATCTGCACCGCCATCTTCAACGGCTGGGGCTTGGGCCTGTACGGTCAGATGGGGCCGGCGGCGGGCTTTGCGCTTTCGATGGCGATCTTCTGGGCCGTGCAGGTGCCGTGGAGCATCTGGTGGCTGAAGACCCATGAGCGCGGCCCGCTGGAAGCGCTGTGGGCGCGGCTGACCTACGGCCGCAAGCCCGCGGGGGCGGTGACCGCGGCAGGGCACTGAGGCCCACGGCGCGGGCCCATCAACGCAGGTCGGTCACAAGTCGGGCACAGTGCAGGCGAAGGTCCGGCGCCGGGCCCGCGCCTATCATCCCGTGCATGGCGAACCTGCCTTGCGCACCCCGGCCCGACCCACGACGGCTGTGGGACATCTCCCCGCCAGTGCATGCCGGCGCGCCGGTCTTCCCAGGCGACACGCCGTATCAACAATCCTGGGCCGCGACGCTGGGGCCCGGATGCCCTGTGAACGTGGCCACGGTGACGCTGTCGCCGCATGCCGGCGCGCATGCCGACGCACCGCTGCACTACGACGCCGAGGGCGTGCCGGTCGGCCTGCTGGACCTGGCGCCCTACATCGGCCCCTGCCGCGTCATCCACGCCATCGACGTCGGCCCGCTGCTGCACTGGCGGCATCTGGCACACGCGCTGGGCGATGCCGACGGCCCCTGCCCGCCACGGGTGCTGGTGCGGAGCTGCCGGCGCATGCCGCAAGACCGCTTCGACACCGGGTTGACGGCCTTCGCACCCGAGACCGTCGAGCGACTGGCCGACCTGGGCGTGCTGCTGATCGGCATCGACAGTGCCAGCATCGACCCCGCTGACAGCAAGGCCCTGCCCAGCCACCAGGTCATCCGCCGGCGCGGTCTGCGCGTGCTCGAGAACCTGCTGCTCGATGCCGTGCCCGCAGGCGACTACGAACTGATCGCGCTGCCGCTGAAATGGGTGACGGCCGATGCCTCGCCGGTTCGCGCCGTGCTGCGCGAGCTTTCGTGAGAGGCGCACCCTGCGGCGCACCGTGACACGACAAGGACACCACAAGGACACCATGACCCGCGACGACGCCCTGGCCCTGGACGCTGCCGACCCGTTGGCGCCACTGCGAGAGCAGTTCGATCTGCCGCCCGGCGTGATCTACCTGGACGGCAATTCGCTGGGCGTGCTGCCGAAGGCCACCGCCGCGCGCGTGGCAGCGGTCGTGACGCAGGAATGGGGGCAAGACCTGATCGGCAGCTGGAACAGCGCCGGCTGGATCACCTTGGCGCAGCGCGTGGGCGACAAGATCGCGCGCCTGGTGGGCGCCGGCCCGGGCGAGTTGCTGGTGGCCGATTCCACCTCGGTCAACCTGTACAAGGTGCTGCATGCGGCGTTGCAGCTTGCGGGCGGGGGTGGGGATGAAGGCGGGGGTGGGGACGCTGGCCGGGGTGAGCACGCTGGCCGTGTCCTGCTGTCCGAGCGCGGCAACTTCCCGACGGATCTGTACATCGCCGACAGCGTCGCCCGCGCGCACGGCCTGCGCCTGGAACTGGCCGCGACTGAAGCCCTGCCGCAGCGCCTCGCAGGCGGCGACGTCGCCGTGCTGATGCTGACGCACGTCAACTACCGCAACGGCCGCATGCACGACATGGCCGCGTTGACGAAGGCAGCGCACGAGGCGGGCGCGCTGGCGGTGTGGGACCTGGCGCATTCGGCCGGCGCGGTGCCGGTGGACCTGCACGGCGCCGACGCCGACTTCGCGGTCGGCTGCGG
>JBBSCX010000105.1:0-10017 GCA_038249905.1 Burkholderiales bacterium | reverse complement strand
CCGCGCACGCTGGCGATGAGCTACTACGCCGATCTGGACCTCAGCACGCTGGATGAACTGCCGCCCGGGCGCACGCCGATCGCCACGCGCGTGTTCGCCGACAGCCGGCGCGACGCCGTCATCGACCGCGTGCGCGACGAAGTGGCGGGCCTGCACGGGCCCGCGCGACAGGTGTACTGGGTCTGCCCGCTGGTGGAGGAGAGCGAACACATCGACCTGCAGAACGCCACCGACACCCACGCCCAGCTGCAGGGGGCGCTGGCCGTTCTGGCAGCACCGGCAGCCCCGGCCGCCCTGGCCGCTCCGACCGCTCCGACCGATCCGCCAGGCGCCCTCCCGACAGCCGAGGTCGGCCTGCTGCACGGGCGCATGGCGGCGGCCGACAAGGCGGCGGTGATGGACCGCTTCACGCGCGGCGAACTGGCGGTGCTGGTGGCCACCACCGTGATCGAGGTCGGTGTCGATGTGCCCAATGCCAGCCTGATGGTGATCGAACATGCCGAACGCTTCGGCCTGGCGCAGTTGCATCAATTGCGCGGACGTGTCGGCCGCGGCGCCGTGGCCAGCGTTTGCGTGCTGCTGTACACCGGGCCGCTGTCGCCCACCGGCAAGGCGCGGCTGCGGGCCATGGCCGAGACCACCGACGGCTTCGAGATCGCCCGCCGCGACCTTGCCATCCGCGGCCCCGGCGAATTCATGGGCGCACGCCAGAGCGGCGACGCGCTGCTGCGCTTCGCCGACCTGCAAGCCGACGGCGCGCTGCTGCAACAGGCCCGCGCGCTGGCACCGCAGCTGTGGCGCGATCACCCCGACGCCGCCGCGGCGCAGGTGCAGCGCTGGCTGGCCAGCCGGGCGGACTTCCTCAAGGCCTGAAGCCGACGCGCAGTCAAATCGGCCCTTGACACCGGGCCGCAGCGTGACGGCTGTCACGCGCCCTGCGGACGCGGCCGGCCCTGGCACCCCCGACCACGGGATGGCGCAGGCATGGCCGGCGCGCGACACTGCAACCACTGAGACGTCAATTCTGTCCACCCACAGGTGGTCACCCCCGACGTCCGCGAACCCGGAGCCTGAACACCATGAAGCGACTGCTTGCCCTTGCCCCTGTTGCCGCCGCCATCGCCGCCGCCTTGGCACTTGCTGCCCCGGCGCATGCCGCCATTACCGTCTACAACGACCAGGCCAGTTTCCTGGCCGCCGTGCAGGGCCAAGCCACCGACAGCTTCGATGACCTGACACCTTCCGACCCGTCCGACCCGTCCGCCCTGCCACTGAGCCTGCCCCGCAGCGTGGGGGCCTACGGCTACACGGTCGGCGCCGCAGGCAATTTGTACATCACTGCCAACCCGGACATGAATGCTGACCGCTGGGTTTCGACCTACACGTCGGGGGACAGCATTTTCATCACAGACTTCACCGGCGGCGTTGCTGCGGCGGGCATGTTCCTGTTCTCGACCGAGGTCTTGGGCAGTGTCATTGATGCGGCCGTCACGGCCACGGTCACCGACAGCCTGGGCGCTATTTTTGAGCTGAACCTGCTGACCAGCGGCGCCGGCAACTTCGTCGGCTTCGTCTCGACCGGCCTGCTGACCTCGGTGACGGTGAACTCGTCCTTCGTCGGCGACGACCCGTTCGTCACCATCAACGACCTGACCCTGGCCGCCCCCATTCCCGAGCCCGGCACCTGGGCCCTGTTGCTGGCCGGTTTGGGCGTGGTCGGTTCGCTGGCGCGGCGCCGCCTGGCCTGACAACGGCCCCCCAGCAACGATCGACGGCGCCTGCGGGCGCCGTTGTCGTTTCTGGGCATAGTCTGTACCCACGTCTGCACGCACGTCTGTACGCACGCCTGGACCCACGTTTCTACGCACGTTTCTACGCACAATCGGCGCATGACGCTGACCGAGCTGAAGTACGTCGTCGCCGTGGCGCGCGAACGCCACTTCGGCCGCGCCGCCGAGGCCTGCCATGTCAGCCAGCCGACGCTGAGCGTGGCCATCAAGAAGCTCGAGGAAGAGCTGGACCTGAAGATCTTCGAACGCGGTGCCAATGAAGTCAGCATGACCCCGCTGGGCGAGCAGATCGTGCGCCAGGCGCAGGCCGTGATCGAACAGGCAGCGGCCATCAAGGAGATCGCCAAACGCGGCAAGGACCCCGTCAGCGGCCCGTTGCGGCTGGGCGTGATCTACACCATCGGCCCCTATCTGCTGCCCGACCTGGTGCGCCAGGCCATCGAGCGGGTGCCGCAGATGCCGCTGATGATTCAGGAGAACTTCACTGCCCGGCTGCTGGACATGCTGCGCAGCGGTGAGCTCGACGCCGCCATCATGGCCGAGCCCTTTCCTGACCATGGCCTGGCGGTGGCGCCGCTGTACGACGAGCCTTTCCTGGCCGCCGTGCACAACGGCCACCCACTGGCGCAGCGCACCGAGATCACGGCCGAGGAATTGAAGGCCCAGACCATGCTGCTGCTGGGCACGGGGCATTGCTTTCGTGACCATGTGCTGGAGGTCTGCCCCGAGTACGCGCGCTTTTCCAGCGACGCCGAAGGCATCCGCAAGAGCTTCGAGGGCAGCAGCCTGGAGACCATCAAGTACATGGTCGCCAGCGGCATGGGCGTGACCGTGGTGCCGCGCCTGAGCGTGCCGGCCGATCGCGACCGACACATCACCTACGTGCCCTTCAGTGCGCCGGTGCCCACACGCCGCGTCGTGCTGGCATGGCGCCGCACCTTCCCGCGCTACGAGGCCATTGCCGCACTGCGCAACGCGATCTACGCCTGCGAGTTGCCGGGCGTCACGCGGTTGAGCGTCTGAGCGTCTGAGCGTCTGAGCGACCGATCACAGCGACGGGCCGCTGACCCTGCCGACACGTAGGGGGCAGCCAGAGACCGCACAGACCGCACAGACCGCACAGACCCACAGCGGCAAGTCGGTAAAGTGGCTTTTTGCCATCATCTGGAGCGCACCCGCCATGGTCAAGAAGTCAGACAAGTCCGGCAGCAAGTCAAGCAACGGAGCGCCGAGCGACGCCTCCGGCCCATCGATCCACATCGGCATCAGCGATGCCGACCGCGGCGCCATCGCAGGCGGCCTGAGCCGCGTGCTGGCGGACACGTACACGCTGTATTTGACGACGCACAACTTCCACTGGAACGTCACCGGGCCGATGTTCAACACGCTGCACCTGATGTTCATGGCCCAGTACACCGAGTTGTGGAACGCGGTGGACCCGATCGCCGAACACATCCGCTCGCTGGGGCATCCGGCACCGGGTTCCTATGCCGCCTTCGGCGCGCTGGCGTCGATCAAGGACGCGCCGAGCAGTCCGCCGAAGGCGCTGGAGATGGTGCGCATCCTGAAGGAAGGGCACGAAGCGGTGGCGCGCACGGCGCGCAGCGTGTTCCCGCTCGCCGACGCCGCCAGCGACGAACCCACGGCCGACCTGCTGACGCAGCGCCTGGCGGTGCACGAGCAGACCGCCTGGATGCTGCGCAGCCTGCTCGAGGACTAGGCGCCAGCCGGTGTGGCGCGGCCGTTGGTGCCGCGGCCGCATCCCCCCGCAGGCCGATGTGGCGCCCCGGGGCTGTGGGCTAACTTGCCGCCTATGGTCCCCATGCCCACACCGTCCGCGCCCGCGCAAGCACTGGCCCAAGCCGCCGACGCGCTGGCCTGCCCCCTGTTGCTGCTGGATGCACGGGCCCATTTGCTGCACGCCAACCGCTCCGCACTGCGCTTGCTGGCCGACGGTCGCTGGCTGCAGCATGGCGCCGATGGGCGGCTCGCGACGCACAACCCACTGAGCACGCTGGCACTGCACCGGGCCGTGGCGCGGGCCGCGGCTGGCGAACGCCAGTTCCTGTCGCCGCCGTCCGAAACCGGGCTGGGGCTGGCCGCGCTGAGCGGCCTCGCGCCAGCGATCGACCCGGGCGTCGTCGCCACGGGCGTGCGGACGATTGAAAGCAGGCAAGGTACCGGCGAGGCGCTGGTGCTGCTGGCCCTCGCTGGCGACCGCGAACGCGGCGCCGACCTGTCCGGCTACGCGGCGCTGCACGGCCTGACTGCGGCCGAGGTCCGGGTGCTGGCCGCCTTGTTGCTGGGTCAGGCCCCGGCGCAGGTGGCGCAGACCCTGGGCGTGAGCTTGCCGACGGTGCGTTGCCAGATCGCCGCACTGCGGCGCAAGACCGGCCGCCGCACCCTGGTCGCATTGCTGGCTGACGTGGCGCGCCTGCCGCCGACGCTGGGCTGAACGACCCGCGCGCGCCGCGCTGCACGCGACCGGGGGCAGTCCGGGTGCCGGTGCCCATCGATGCCGGAAGGTGAACAAGTCACAGACCGGCCGTCAGCAAATCACCACCCTTGTGCATGCCGCGTTCCGACACTTGTGTCCGGACGTCGCCATACCGCCCGTCCGGAAGAAGCACCAGGGGGATCACATGCAATCGAACATCCAGAGCGCCGTCAGCAGCACTGGCAGCAGCACAGTCAGCAGCGCCTTCGTCCCGCGTTCGGCCGGCGTCAGCCTGAGCGCTCTGCACAACGTCGCGCCCGGCCGCAACGGCCGTGCCGACACCGAGCCCGTACCCGCCATCGACGGCACGACGATGGCGCTGTGGATGCGCAGCATGCTCGACGAGATCGACTACGGCATGCTGCTCGTCAATGCGCAGGCGCAACTGCTGCACGCCAACCACACGGCGCAGACCGAGCTGGACGCCCGGCACCCGCTGCAGATCACGCCGCAAGGGGTGCGCACCCAGCGCCCACAGGACACGGCGCCGCTGTTCGAAGCCCTGGCCGGCGCCCAGCGAGGTCGGCGCAAGCTGCTGCTGCTGGGCAGCGACGAGCACCGTGTGTGCCTGTCGGTGGTGCCCTTGCCCGGCGGCGCGACACTGTTGGTGCTGGGCAAGCGCCAGGTCTGCGAACAGCTGACGGTGCAGGGCTATGCCCGCAGCGTGGGTCTGACAGCGGCCGAAACACGTGTGCTGGACGGCCTGTGTGCCGGTGTGCGACCGCGTGAGATCGCCGAGCGCCAGGGCGTGGCCGTCTCCACCGTGCGCACGCAGATCGGCAGCATCCGCGCCAAGACCGGCGTGTCCAGCATCCGCGAGCTGGTGCGCCAGGTGGCGGTACTGCCGCCCCTGGTGGGGGCGCTGAAGGGTGGCGGCCCCGTCGTCGCGCTCGCGGCGCTGCCTGTGGCGGCACTGGGCCTGCTGAGCGACGCGGCCGCGCTGGCGAGGAGCACGCCGCTCGCGGCCTGAACCGCGGCGCAACCGCCCGCCATGGTGGGCGTTTGCGTGCCCACTGCCCAGGGGGCATGCCGGGGATGTTGGCGCGCTAGCATGCGCCGCCATGAGCCCCGCCACCACGCCCCCGCCGGGCCACGATCCGATCGCCACCGCGCCGCTGAGCGATTCAGTGCGCCGGCTGGCGCGTCGCGGCGAAGTGCGCCGCGTGCGCAAGGGCGTGCAGCTGATCACCGAGGGCGACCGCGGTGACACCATCTACATCGTGCTGTCGGGCCTGCTGCGCGCCTACAGCGTGGGCATCGACGAGCGCGAGATCACCTACGGCAACTACAGCGCCGGCGAGTACCTGGGCGAGATGGGGCTGGACGGTGAACCGCGCTCTGCCAATGTCGAGACGCTGGAGCCCACTTTGGTGGTCGTCATCACGCGCACGACGCTGGAACAGCACCTGCACGACGAACCTCCCTTCGCCTTCGAATTGCTGAACAAGGTCATCCGCCGTGCGCGCGCGGCCACGGTGGGCATGAAGCAGATTGCGCTGAACGACGTCTATGGCCGGCTGAAGGCGCTGCTGGACGGCCTGGCGCAGGCCGCGCCGGCCGGCCGGCGCGTGATCGAGCCCGCGCCGACGCACAAGGAGATGTCGCAGCGCCTGGGCTGTTCGCGCGAGATGATCAGCCGCGTCACCAAGGACCTGGAGCGCGGCGGCTTCACCCAGGCCGCTCGCGGACGCATCGTGCTGATGCGCGAACTGCCCGCCAAGTGGTAGGCGGCAGGCGCTGCGCCTGATCAGGCCTTGCGCGCCGTCGGAAAACGCCGGTCGGGCTTTGGCGCGGCATTGAAGACCGGCAGCAGGGCGGGCAGCCGGGCCTCGATCTCGCGGATGCGGGCATCGCCTGCCGGGTGGGTGGACAGCCACAGGGGCGGCGACTTGCCATCCCCGGCGCGTTCCATCTTGCGCCACAGCGTGACGCCGGCACGCGGGTCATAGCCGGCGCGTGTGGCCACCACCAGCCCCAGCGCGTCGGCCTGGGACTCGTCGCTGCGGCTGAACCTCAGGCTCGCCAACTGGGTCAGGCCCAGCGCGGCCAGATCGCCCAGGCTGCCCAGGCCCAGCAGAGCGGCGAAGCCGCGCAGTCCCAGCTCCGTGCCGCCGGACTTGGCCATGCGCTCCCGCGCGTGCTCCAGCAGCGCATGGGCGATCTCGTGGCCCATGATCATCGCCACCTCTTCGTCGCTGAGCTGCAACTGCGACAGGATGCCGCTGAAGAAGGCGATCTTGCCGCCCGGCATGCAAAAGGCGTTGATCTGCGTGCTGCCGATCAGGTTGACCTCCCACTTCCACTGCTTCGCGCGATCGTTGCACTGCGCCGTGTAGGGCAGCATTCGCGCGGCGATGTAGCGCAGGCGTTGCAGCTGCGGTTCGGCCGCCGAGGCCAGGGCGCGCTGGCCCTGGGCCTCCTGCATCATTTGCCGGTACTGCTGCGCCGCAGCACTTTCGACCTGAGCGGCCGGCACCAGACCTGCGGCGAAAGAGCGCCGGCACTCGGGGATCTGCGCCTGCGCCGCCGGTACCAGCGCTGCACCCAACATCAGCCCGGTGAAAAGGCGCCGCGGACGGCTGGCACACCAGCCGCAGGCCCCTTCCCCCTGAACGCTGGCAGCGCTGGCAGCGATGGCAGCGATGGCGGGCAGTTGCGGGATCGGGGTCATGGCAGGCCTGGTTCGGCCATCGGGCAGACCGGTTTGCGGCCGCCGGCTGGGTGCCGGCGGGAACCCAAATTCTAGGCAGGGTGGGGTGCGCGTCGGCATCTGTGCAGCGGCATCACGCGCGGGCCACAAGGACAATCCGCGCCCAGGCCCCGTCGTGATCATCGCCGCCGGCACGCGCTTGCGCCGGCGGGCGGTGCGGGTTCTCAGTCGCTGACGACCTCGGCCGCGCGCGTCGCCGCAGGCGCCGTCACCACTGGCGCGGCGCGCATCAGGTGGTCGAAGGCGCTGAGCGCCGCCTTCGCGCCGTCACCGGCAGCGATGACGATCTGCTTGAACGGCGTCGTCGTCACGTCGCCGGCCGCGAGCACGCCCGGCAGCGAGGTGCGGCCATGGCTGTCGACGACGATCTCGCCGTGGCGGCTGAGCTCCAGCGTGCCCTTGAGCCATTCGCTGTTGGGCACCAGGCCGATCTGCACGAACACCCCTTCCAGCGGCACCAGGTGACTCTGGCCGCTGGCGCGGTCGGTGTAGCTCAAACCGTTGACCTGGCCGCCCGCACCGTTGATCTCGGTCGTCTGCGCCATGGTGTGGACACTGACGTTGCGCAGGCTCTTCAGCTTGGCCACCAGCACGGCGTCGGCGCGCAGCGCCTCACCGAACTCCAGCAAGGTGACATGGCCGACGATGCCGGCCAGGTCGATGGCCGCCTCGACGCCCGAATTGCCACCGCCGATGACGGCCACGCGCTTGCCCTTGAACAGCGGGCCGTCGCAGTGCGGGCAGTAGGCCACGCCCTTGTTGCGGTACTCCTTCTCCCCCGGCACGTTGACCTCGCGCCAGCGCGCGCCGGTGCTCAGGATCACGGTCTTGCTGTGCAACACGGCGCCGTTGGCCATTTGCACGCCGATCAGGCCACCGGGTTCGGCGGCAGGGATCAATTTCTCGGCGCGCTGCAGGTTCATGATGTCCACACCATAGACCTTGGCGTGCTGCTCCAGCGCGGCTGCGAACTTCGGACCGTCGGTTTCCATCACCGAGATGTAGTTCTCGATGCCCAGGGTGTCCAGGGTCTGGCCGCCAAAGCGTTCTGCCGCCACGCCGGTGCGGATGCCCTTGCGCGCGGCGTACACGGCCGCGGCCGCACCGGCCGGGCCGCCGCCAACGATCAACACGTCGAAGGGGTCCTTGGCCGCCAGCTTGGCGGCGTCGCGCGCGGCCGAGCCGGTGTCCACCTTGGACAGGATTTCGGCCAGCTCCATGCGGCCGTTGCCGAAGGGTTGACCGTTCAGGAAGATCGCCGGCACGGCCAGGATCTGGCGCGCCTCGACCTCGTCCCGGAACAGCCCGCCGTCGATGGCGATGTGGCGCACCTTGGGGTTCAGCACGGCCATCAGATTGATCGCCTGCACGACGTCGGGGCAGTTGTGGCAGGTCAGGCTCATCCAGGTTTCGAACACCAGTTCGCCTTCGGGCTGCAACGCCTTGACGGCCTCGATCAGCTCGGCCTCGACTTTGGGCGGGTGCCCACCGGCCTGCAGCAGCGCCAGTACCAGCGAGGTGAACTCGTGGCCCATCGGGATGGCAGCGAAGCGCAGGCCCATGTCGGCGCCAGCGCGGGTGATCTGGAACGAGGGCTTGCGCTCGAAGTCACCATCGAAGCGTGCACTCACCATCGGGTGCAGCGCGGCAATCTGGGTCAGCAATGTGCGCATCTCGCCCGCAGCCTCGCTGTCGTCGAGCGAGGCGATCAACTCCACAGGCTGCTGCAGGCGTTGCAGGTAGGCGGTCAACTGGGTCTGGATCGCGTCGTCCAACATGGTGAGGCTCCTTCGGATTCGTGGTGGCGTGGCCGGAAAAGCTCGGGCCCGGTCGCCAGTGACCGCGGGCCGCGGTGCGCTGGCGACTGGGCCCGCGGGTCCAGTCGATGCTGCTTCATGATGTGAGCTTGCGCTCACATCATGACGTGCAATGGTGAAGGCCTCAGATCTTGCCGACCAGGTCCAGCGACGGCGTCAGCGTCTTCGCGCCTTCGTTCCACTTGGCCGGGCACACCTGGCCGGGGTTGGCGGCCGTGTATTGGGCCGCGCGCAATTTGCGCACCGTTTCCTTGACGTCGCGCGCGATCTCGTTGCTGTGGATCTCGGCCGTCTTGATGATGCCGTCGGGGTTGATGACGAAGGTGCCGCGCAGGGCCATGCCGTCTTCTTCGATATGCACATCAAAGGCGCGGGTCAATTGGTGCGTCGGATCGCCGATCAGGGGGAACTTGGCCTTGCCAACCGCAGGCGAGGTCTCGTGCCAGACCTTGTGCGCGAAATGGCTGTCGGTCGTGACGATGTAGACCTCGGTGCCCAACTTCTGGAACTCGGCGTAGTTCTCGGCGGCGTCTTCCACTTCGGTCGGGCAGTTGAAGGTGAAAGCGGCCGGCATGAAGATCAGGGTGGACCACTTGCCCTTCAGGCTTTGCTCGGTGAGGTCAACAAACTTGCCGTTGTGAAAGGCAGTGACTTTGAACGGCTGGACTTGGGTGTTGATGATCGACATGGATAGTTCCTGGTGGAGTGGGAGGTGACGTTGAACAACAGCCCAAATGATAGGGGCTGACCCTTGCTTCGTGGTTTGATTGAACGCATCGCCATGATTGGCGCAGGCTATCTGTTTCAGCGTTCAGGCTTCCAGCGCCAGCAATTCTTCCACCGTTTGCCGCCGCCGGATCACGCTGGCCACCTCGCCATCGACCAGCACCTCGGCCGCCAGCGGGCGGCTGTTGTAGTTGCTGGACATCGAGGCACCGTAAGCCCCGGTGGCGTGGATCACCAGCAGATCGCCGACTTGCGCCGCGGCCAGCTCGCGCGGCACGACGACGCCGCCGTCTTCTTGCGTAAACACATCGCCGGATTCGCACAGCGGCCCGGCGACGACCGCCTGCGTCAGCGGCCGCGCGCCACCGTCATGGGCGATCACGCTCATCGCGTGATAGCTGCCGTACATGGCCGGGCGCATCAGCTCGTTGAAGCCGGCATCGACCAGCACGAAGTGATTCGCCCCGGCGTCCTTGG
>JBBSCX010000104.1:0-10025 GCA_038249905.1 Burkholderiales bacterium | reverse complement strand
GCCGTGTTCTTCGACAGCAGCGCCACCTTGTCCCCGGGCTGCAGGCCCAGGCTCTGCATATGGGCGGCCATGCGCCGGCTCTGGTCCAGCACCTGGCGCCAGGTGTATTCCTGTACCTGACCGCCGCCCAGAGGCTGGGTGAACACGACGCGGTCGGGCTGCGTCTTCTCCCAGTGGTACAGGCGCTGCAGGGCGAGTGTGTCGGCGGATACGTTGGTTGCCATGATGGGGTAGCCCGTTCGGCGGGCTTTGTCTCCTGAGGAGCGGCCAGCCTAACCAAGTGCGGGCACGGCAGAAAGCAGGACTTCCCTCAGACGGCGGGCATATCGCTCAGCGGCCGCGCAGCGCGGCCAGGCCCTCAGTGGCGGCCGTGCGCCTCTGCCGCCAGCAATTGATCCTGCACCTGGCGTGCGGCCCGCAGCACCAGCGTCTGGTCCAGCTCGGCCGGCGCGGCCAGCGCCAGCACCACCGCGTCCAGCGAATCCGGCTCCTGCATCAGCGCATGGACCACGGCCGACAGGGCGCACAACGACCTGCGGCGCAGCGCGCTCGGAAACTCGCGCAGGCCCTGCACCGTCACGTGGTGGCGCACGCTGGCCACCGCCACCGGGTCCAGGCCCCAGCTTTCGCACAGCGCGGCGCCCAGCGCGTCGTGGCTGACGCCAAAGCCGGCGTGCTCGAGCTGCAGCAGTTCGGCATCGCCGGGCGCGGCGCGCAGCATGGCCCGGTAGTGGTCGGGCGCGTGGCGGAACAGCACGGCCTTGCCACATTCCTCGAACAGCCCGGCCGAATGTGCGGCCCAGGCGTCCAGCGACAGCCGCTGCGCCAAACGACCCATCAGCAAGCCGCGGCGCGCAGCGCGGGCCCACACCGGTTCAAGCTCGGGCGTTGGCGGGAAGGCCGCGCGCAGACCCATCTCGAAGGTGATGGCGGCCACTTCGCGCATGCCCAGGTAGGTGATGGCCTGCTGCACGCTCTGCACGCGGCCCTTCAGCCCATAGAGCGATGAGTTGACCGCCTTCAGCACCGCCGCGGCCAGGGCCATGTCCGATTCGATCAGCGTCGAGCAGGCCTTCAGGTTGATGTCCTCGTCGGCCAGCAGCAGCGACAGCTGCACCAGTGAGTGCGGCTGCGAGGGGATGTCGATTTCCAGCGAGCGGAGTTCGGGGTTGACGGACATGGGCTGGGCGGGTACAGAAACGGGAAAACGTTGACGGCCATGCTAGTGCGGCGAGCCGCAGCACCATGGGCGCAACAGTGTCGGTTTGTGTGCCCTGCTTTTTTTCTTGTTCGTCGGCCGGAAACGACCCAAGCGCATTGGCCG
The DNA here is from genome assembly GCA_038249905.1 of Burkholderiales bacterium. Taxonomy (GTDB): domain Bacteria; phylum Pseudomonadota; class Gammaproteobacteria; order Burkholderiales; family Burkholderiaceae_C; genus Rubrivivax. The sequence continues at coordinate 8,701 of JBBSCX010000104.1, read as the reverse complement.
TGAAAACAGCGGCACCAAAAGCAAGAGCGCCGACCAGCGGCGCTCTTCAAAGACCCAAGCGTTGCCGCCAGGCCGTGTGCGATGTCTTGTTCTTCGTCCTGCGCTGTCAGCCGCGGGCTGAATGCCCGTCAAAGGCCCCGATGTCTCCTCGACCTCGCCGGCCCGGGCCTGTGCAGCCCGGTCACGAGTGCCACAAATGTAAGCACATCATCGCACCCGCACATCGGGTCTTACCCGCCGCAGCGGCTCAACGCGTCAGATGGCTGGCCAGCACCGGGAACAATTTGACCAGGCCGTCGGCCATGATCTCCACCGCCAGCGCGGCCAGGATCAGCCCCATCAAACGCGTCATCACGTTGATGCCTGTGCGGCCCAGCCACTTCGCGATGCGGCCGGACGCAGCGAAGGCCGCGTAGGACGCCACCGCGACGACCACGCCGTAGCCCACCAGCACGGCCAGTTCCCACCAGTGGCGGGTGCGCTCGGCGTAGATGACCATGGTCGAGATGGTGGCCGGGCCGGTCAGCAGCGGGATCGTCAGCGGCACCACGGCGATGCTGGCCCCGGCGTCGAGCTTCTCGTCGCCTTCGGTCACGTCGCTGGGCTGGGTCTCGGCCTGCTGTGCGTTGAGCATCGCCACCGCGCTGATCAACAGCAGCATGCCGCCGCCGACCTGAAACGAAGCAATCGAGATGCCGAAGAACTCGATGATGCGCAGGCCTGCCAGCGCGCTGATGGCGATGACGAGGAAGGCGGTGAAAGCGCTGATGCGCATGGTGCGCAACCGTTGCGCACGCGAAAAGTTCTGCGTGAAGTGGATGAAGAAGGGCACCACGCCGATCGGGTTGACGATCGCCAGCAAGGCCACCAACGGCTTCAACAGGTCCATGCGGCGATGGTAGGGGCGCACCGCCCAGGAGCCCTTGTCACGGCCGCCGGCGACCGTTTGCGGGTTTGTGCGGGGGTTGCAAAACAACAAAGACGGTGCCGGCGTCTTTACAGAGAGCTGATTGTGGTCTTCATAATCGGGGGTCTGTGTCTGGATGCCGCACACTCGCCTGAATGGATCTTGCAGGGTTGAAGCTCGACATGGTTTTCTTGGTACTTCATTAAGGGCTTCCCCGTGGGAAACAAACTGTACGTCGGCAATCTTGCCTATTCGGTGCGTGACGATTCGCTTCTTCAGGCCTTCTCGCAATTCGGCACCGTGACCTCGGCCAAGGTCATGATGGACCGCGACACTGGCCGCTCCAAGGGCTTCGGCTTCGTGGAAATGGGTTCGGATGCCGAGGCACAGGCGGCCATCAACGGCATGAACGGACAGGCGCTGGAAGGCCGCGCGATCGTCGTCAACGAGGCCCGCCCGCGCGAAGAGCGTCCGGGTGGCTTCGGCGGCGGCGGCGGTGGTGGCAACCGTGGCGGCGGTGGCGGCTACGGTGGTGGTGGCGGCGGCTACGGTGGAGGCAGCGGCGGAGGTGGTTACGGCGGCGGCGGCAGCCCCGGCGGTGGCGGCGGCGGCGCGGGTGGCGGTGGCGGTGGCGGTGGCCGCAGCCCCTACGGCGGCGGCGGCGGCGGTGGCGGTCGCAGCCCCTACGGCGGTGGCGGCGGTGGCCGCAGCGGCGGGGGTGGTGGCGGTGGCTACGGCGGTGGCGGCGGCGGCAGCCGCGGCGGCTACGGCGACTGACCCGACACAAGCTGGATCGTTTCCAGCCGATCACGGCGCCCCGAGGGGCGCCGTTTTTTCATGGCGAGGACGAGTTTTTGCGGCTCTGCCCGACAGCCCTTGCGCAGCCGTCGTTCGCAGCCGCTCAGAACCGCTCCGGCCGCAATACCTCGACCGGGCTGAAGTACATCGCCAATGCGTAGTTCGGCGTGTACTGCGCCAACACCTGCGCGGCGATGGCCTCCGCCACGGCCGGCTCGCAGATGATCTTCAGCTCGATGGTGCGGTCCGCTTCCCAGCTTCCATCGCGCACGCCGTCGCTGCCGCCACCGCGCACGTCCGTCATGGTCCAGCCCTGGGCCCCGGCGGCGCGGGCGTCGCGCACGAGCGCCTTCTCCAACGCGGCTTCGCACAGGATGACCAGCAGCGTCTTCGTGTGCCGGACCAGGGGTGGTGTGGGCTTCATGCGGTCAGGTGCTTGGCCAGCGCGATGTAGATCGGGATACCGATCAGGATGTTGAAGGGAAACGTCACCGCCAGCGCCGCCGTGATCGACAGCGCCGCATTGGCCTCGGGCACAGCGATGCGCATGGCCGTCGGCGCCGCAATGTAGCTGGCACTGGCCGCCAATGTGGCCATCAGTGCCACCCCGCCCGTGCTCAGGCCCAGTGCCAGGCCGGTGGCGGCCCCGGCCAGCGCCAGCAGTGGCGGCGCGCCCAGGCCGACGACCAGCACGGCGGCGCCATGCCGGCGCAGCTCGGGCAGGCGTGCACCGGCCACCAGGCCCAACTCCAGCAGGAAAAGCGCCAGCACGCCCTTGAACGGGTCGATGAAGACGGCGCGGATCGGCGCCGTGCCCTCGGTCCCGGCCAGCGCGCCGATCAGCAACCCGCCCAGCAGCAGCAACACGCTCTTGCCGAACAGCACATCGTGCGCCAACTCGCCCCACTGGGTGCGACGGCGCAGGCCCGCATCGCCACGCCCACGGCCCCAGCGGGCCAGCAGGATGCCGGCCACCAGGCCCGGCGCCTCCATCACCGCCACCCACAGCGCGGCATGGTCCTCGTACGGGATGCCCGCCCGTCCCAGCGCCGCGGTGGCCACAGCAAAGGTGACGACGCTGACCGAGCCGTAATGCGCCACCAGCGCGGCTGCGTCGGCCTGCGCCAGTTTCAGCGCCCGCGCCAGCGGGTACAGGGCGAAGGGGATGGCGAAGCCCAGCGCCAGGCACGCCGCCACCTGCGGCGCCAGCACCGCCAGTGGCTGGCGGCTGAGTTCGATGCCGCCCTTCAGCCCGATGGCCAGCAGCAGATAGATCGACAGCGTCTCGTACAGCGCCTCGGGCAGGCGCAGGTCGCTCTTGACCAGGCGCGCGAACATGCCGAGCAGAAAGAACAGGACGACGACGTCGATGGAAGCACTCACGGGGGACCTTCGGCATGCGCTGTCCGGTGTCTGCCCGGCGGGCGGCGCGGTGGCTTCACGGCCGGCCGGGATGCGACCGGAGGGTGGCTCACGCGCCCGTGCCGCGCCGTGAACGGCGTCCGGCGCGCGGGGCTGCAAATCGGCTTACACCGCATCGCTGCGCCGCGGCTTGCGCCCGCGGCCGGCAAAGGCGCGGTCGAACAGCGCGTTCGGCAGCAGGCGCAACAGCTTGGCCACGAAGCCCATCTGCCACGGGATGACGCGGTAGCTGACGCCGCCTTCGATAGCGCGCCAGGCCTGGTCGGCAAAGGCATCGGCGCTCATCAGAAAGGGCATCGGGTACGGGTTCTTCGCCGTCAGCGGCGTGGCGATGTAGCCCGGCAATAGCGTCACCACCTTCAGGCCGTGCGGGCGCTCGTCGCCACGCAGGCTCTCGCAATAAGCCACCACCGCCGCCTTGCTGGCGCAGTAGGCGCCATGCCCGGGCAGACCGCGGATGGCGGCCACGCTGGCGATGCCGACCAGGGTGCCGCTGCGCCGCTGGCGCATCGCATGCAGGAACGGCTGAAATGTGGCCGCCATCCCCAGGTTGTTGGTGTGCAAGGTGTCGCGCAGGACGAGCAGGTCATCGGCATCGGCACTGTCCATGCCGATGCTGATGCCGGCGTTGGCGATGACGATGTCGGGCACGCCCTGCGCCTGCAGACAGTCGCGGCCGGCCGCGGCGATGCTGTCCAGTTGCGCCACGTCGGCGCCGTAGATGCGGCAGCGCCCGGGCCCCAGGCCCTGGGCGTCGGCCCAGGCCTGCAATGCATCGGTGCGCCTTGCCACCAGGGCCAGGCGGCAGCCGGCACGGGCATAGCGTGCGGCCAGCGCCTGGCCGATGCCGGCCGAAGCGCCGGTGATGAAGATCAGCGGCGCACTCATGATCCTGCGCCAGTGATGAAGATCAACGGCGCAGTCATGGCGCCTTCGCAGGCCGCGCCGCCCTGGGCGCCAGCACGGCCCGGGTCGGCCCCTTCAGGTCCAGTCGCTGCGTGGCGTGGTCGTAGTCCAGTCCCGCCGCCGTGAGCTCGGTGCTGCCATGCCGCACCCGCACCGGCAGATGCGAGCGCAGCTTCTCGGCCGCCAGGAAGAGATGCAGGAACTCACCGCCCATGTTCAAGGACACGCCGCGGGCATCGACGCTGTTGACTTCGGCCCCGCCCAGCAACTGCAGTTCACTGCCGTCGCCGGCGGCCAGTGCGCGGCTGGCGACGGCCAGCGTGATGCGCCCGTCGGGCGCGATGGCGCGGATGCGCGCCCCCTCGATCTCGATGCGGTCGGTGACCGGAAAGTGGCGCAGTCGATCACCCTCGATGCGCAGCAGCATGCGGCCGTCGGCACCGAAGCGTTCGAGCGCGAAGTCGCTCATCTCGTAGTCGGGCTCGGTGCGCGGCGGGCGGTCCTCGACGGGCGCCACCGGCTTGGGCGAATTCTTCACCAGCCACCAGCTGGCCAGCGCCAGCAGGAACATCAGCAGCACCGGCAGGAAGGCGCCCAGCAGTTCGCGCAAGCGCAGATGCCAAGGCAGGCGCACCAGCGGCATCGCGCGGCCGCGCGCCGGGCCCAGCGAGATCGGCACCTCGGGCAGGTCGGGCAGGTGCAGTTCGACGCTCACGGTGCCGACTCAGCGCCCGTCCAGCGTCGTCTTCTGATCCCGCAACAAGGCGGCATAACGGCCCTTGGCCATCAGCAGCAGGTCGCAGAACTCGCGTGCGGCGCCGTGTCCGCCGGCGGCCGCCGTGACGTGGTCGGCCACGGCCTTGCACTCGGCATGCGCATTGGCCGGGGCGCAGGCAAAGGCAGCGCGGGCCAGCAGCGGCAGGTCGGGCCAGTCGTCGCCGATGGCGGCCACCGCGCCCCAGTCCAGGCCCAGTGTCGCCAGCAGCGCGTCGGCCGCAGCCAGTTTGTCGTGGGCGCCGTAGACCGCGTGCGCCAGGCCCAGGTCGGCCACCCGCCGCCGCACCGCAGGCGAGTCGCGGCCCGTGATCACCAGCGGCTCGATGCCGCCCTGGCGCAGCAATTTCAGGCCGTGGCCGTCCAGCGTGCTGAAGGCCTTGAAGCTCTCGCCCTGTTCGCCGATGTAGATGCGTCCGTCTGTGAGCACGCCGTCGACATCGAAGATCGCCGCCTTCAAACCGATGTCCGGCCCCGCACCCTGGGCGCGCAGCAGGGTCTCGGGCGGAAATTGCAAGGCCGCCATCAGATGACTTTCGCGCGCATCAGGTCGTTGGTGTTGAGCGCCCCGACCAGGCGGTCATCGGCGTCCACCACCAGCACACTGGTGATGCGGTATTGCTCCATCAATGCCGCTGCCTCGACCGCCAGCGCGTCAGGGTGGATGCGCTTGGGTGCGTCGCTCATGACGTCGGCGGCGGTCTGCGTGCGCAGGTCGACCCCGCGTTCGATCTGGCGCCGCAGGTCGCCGTCGGTGAACACGCCGAGCAAGCGCCCGGACGGGTCGGTGACGGCGGTGAACCCCAGGCCCTTGTCGGTCATGGCGCGCAGCAGTTCACCGAACGTGGCGCCGGGCCGCACCTGCGGCAAAGCATCGCCGCTGCGCATCAGGTCGTGCACATGCATCAGCAACTTGCGGCCCAGGCTGCCGCCGGGGTGGCTGCGCGCGAAGTCTTCCTCGCGAAAGCCGCGGGCATCGAGCAATGCCACCGCCAGCGCGTCGCCCAGCGCCATCTGCGCCGTGGTGCTGGCCGTCGGTGCCAGGTTCAGCGGGCAGGCCTCTTCTTCGACCGCGCTGCTGAGCACGATGTCGGCATGCTGCGCCAGGGTGGACGCCGGCCGGCCCGTCATCGCCACCACGGTGACGCGCATGCGGCGCAATGCCGGCAGGATGGCCGCCAGCTCGTCGCTCTCGCCGCTGTTGCTGATGGCCAGCACCACGTCGCCGGCCTGCACCATGCCGAGGTCGCCATGGCTGGCCTCGGCCGGGTGCAGAAAAAACGCTGGCGTGCCGGTCGACGCCAATGTGGCCGCGATCTTGTGGCCCACATGCCCGCTCTTGCCCATGCCGGTGACGACGACGCGCCCGCGGCAAGCCAGCATGGCCTGCACCGCGATCGGAAAAGCATCGCCCTGCCGCGCCGCCAGCCCGAGCAAGGCGCGGGCTTCGATCTCGAAGGTGCGTGCGGCCAGCGCGGCAGCACGTGCGGCGTCGAACGGCGGTGGGTCGCTGGCGGCAGACAGGCTCATCGGCTGGGCTCGAATAGGATGCAGACGATTCTAGGCACCGCCTTCGTCGCGCCCCGCACACTTGGCTTCCACCCTCGAGCTGGTCCTGCTGTACCTCGTCGCTGCCGTGGCGGGGGTGGTGGTCTGCCGATCTCTGAAATTGCCGCCGATGCTGGGCTATCTGGTGGTCGGCGTGCTCATCGGCCCGCACACCATGGCTTTGGCGCAGGACAGCGCCAGCGTGCAGTACCTGGCCGAGTTCGGCGTCGTCTTCCTGATGTTCGTCATCGGGCTCGAATTCAACCTGCCCAAGTTGCGCAGCATGCGCACGCTGGTGTTCGGCCTGGGCTTGTCGCAGGTGACGTTGACGATGGCCGGCACCCTGGCCGGCCACGCCTTGCTGGTGGCGGGCTTCGCCTGGGCCACCGGCGGCGTCTGGGAAATGGGCTGGCAAGGCGCCGTGGTGCTGGGCGGGGCGATGGCGATGAGCTCCACCGCCATCGTCGTCAAGATGATGGCCGAACGGATGGAGCTCGAGAGCGAGCACGGCCGCCGCGTGATGGGCGTGCTGCTGTTCCAGGACCTGGCCGTGGTGCCGCTGCTGGTGCTGATCCCGGCCCTGGGCAAAAGCGGCGAGGACCTGCTCTGGGCCATGGGCCTGGCGCTGCTGAAGGCCACCGTGCTGCTGACTTTGCTGCTGGTCGGCGGGCAGAAGGTGATGCGGTGGTGGCTGACGCTGGTGGCGCGGCGCAAGAGCGATGAGCTGTTCATGCTCAATCTGCTGCTCGTCACGCTGGGCCTGGCCTACCTGACCGAACACGCCGGCCTGAGCCTGGCCTTGGGCGCGTTCGTCGCCGGCATGCTGGTGGCCGAGACCGAATACAAGCACCAGGTCGAGACCGACATCCGGCCCTTCCACGATGTGCTGCTGGGCCTGTTCTTCATCACCATCGGCATGAAGCTGGACTGGCGCCCGGTGCTCGAACATTGGGCCCTGGTATTGCTGCTGACGTGCGTGCCGGTGGTGGCCAAGTTCGTGCTGGTGGCGGCGCTGGCGCGGGCCTTCCGCGCCGCTCCCGGTGTGGCTTTGCGCACCGGCCTGTACCTGGCGCAGGCGGGCGAGTTCGGCTTCGTGCTGCTGACCCTGGGCGCAGGCCAGGGCCTGGTGGCGCCGGCGTGGATGAGCCCCATCCTGGCCAGCATGGTGCTGTCGATGCTGGCCACGCCCTTCCTGATCATGTACAGCAACCGCATCGTCAACAAGCTCAGCGCCAGCGACTGGCTGATGCAGTCGGTGGCGCTGACGACGATCGCAAAGAAGAGCATCGCCAACGAAGGCCACGTCATCATCTGCGGCTACGGACGCAGCGGCCAGGCGCTGTCGCGGCTGCTGGCCGGTGAGCGCATTCCCTACATGGCGCTGGACCTGGACCCCGACCGCGTGCGCCAGGCTGCGGCCGCCGGGCAGAGCGTGGTCTTCGGCGACGCCGCGCGGCTGCAGAGCCTGATGGCCGCCGGTCTGGCGCGCGCCAGTGCGGTCGTCATCAGCTATCACGACACGCCCTCGGCGCTGAAGATCCTGCGCCTGGTGCAGGACCACGCGCCCAGGGTGCCGGTGGTGGTGCGCACCATCGACGACAGCGAAATCGACAAGCTGAAGGCCGCCGGCGCCACCGAGGTCGTGCCCGAGGCCATCGAAGGCAGCCTGATGCTGGCCGGTCATGCGCTGGCGCTGGTGGGCGTGCCGATGGCGCGCGTGGTGCGCATCACCCGCGACGCGCGCGACGCACGTTACGGCCTGCTGCGCGGTTACTTTCATGGCGCCGACGACGACACCGTGGCCGAACTCGACCAGGCGCGGCTGCGCAGCGTGACCTTGCCCGATGCCAGCCGCAGCGTCGGCCAGACGTTGGAGGCGCTGGCCCTGCACGCGGTGGGTGTCAGCGTGGTGGCGCTGCGCCGCGCCGGCGGCGGCGGCGCCAGCACACCACCGCCGGAGCAGCGCCTGTCTGCCGGCGATACCCTGGTGCTGGCGGGGCTGCCCGCGGCGCTGGCCCTGGCCGAAGAAAAGCTGCTGCGAGGATGAGGGCCATGAAGACCCCCGATCCCGCCCGCCGCGGCCTGGTGCTGGCGTCGCTGCACACCGGTTTGCTGGGCACGGCGTGGGCCGGCGAAGCCATCGTCAGCGACGTCAACCCGGGCCCGAATGCGGCCGTGGCCGCACTGCTGCGCGCCGGCGGCGTCGTGCTGGTGGTGCGCCACGCGCAGGCGCCCGGCACCTTCGACCCGCCGGAATTCCGCCTCGGCGACTGCCGCACGCAACGCAATCTGAACGACGAAGGCCGGGCGCAGGCACAGCGCCTGGGGCAGTGGTTTCGCGATCAG
>JBBSCX010000103.1:0-10075 GCA_038249905.1 Burkholderiales bacterium | reverse complement strand
TACGGCGGCGCCTGCCCGCACGGCGGTGGCGCCTTCAGCGGCAAGGACCCGTCCAAGGTCGACCGCAGCGCGGCCTATGCCACGCGCTACGTGGCCAAGAACGTGGTCGCCGCCGGCTTGGCCAAGCAGTGTCAGGTGCAGGTGGCGTATGCCATCGGTGTGGCCAAGCCGATGAACGTGACGGTCTACACCGAAGGCACGGGCGTCATCTCGGACTAGAAGATCGCCGAACTGGTGCAGGCGCACTTCGACCTGCGCCCCAAGGGCATCATCCAGATGCTGGACCTGCTGCGCCCGATCTACGAGAAGACCGCCGCCTACGGCCACTTCGGCCGCGAAGAGCCCGAGTTCTGGTGGGAGCGCACGGACAAGGCAGCGGCACTGCGCGCGGCGGCCGGGCTGTAAGGTCGGCGCGCGAAGCGCGGTTTGTCGCTACATGGGCGATGCTCATATCCGCGCAGCTGATGTGAGCAGAGACCTAAAGCACGGACAAAGCCGCTGCGCTGCGCGCAGCGCAACTCACCGGCGCGCCATCAAAGGCTGAACTTTCGCAGCAAAGTCAAGTGGCTTCAGCTCCGGCCGGAGACAAGGCAAGCCGCGGTGAAGCCGCGCTTTTAACCGGCGACGGGAATCGCCCGTCGTCGCTTCCAGCTTGGCTCAGACCGCCGCGGGGCTTCCGCGGCCTCAACACGCTGACGCAACGCGCGCACCATCCGCCATCACACTCATGGCAACAACTGCCCCTGCCCGTTATCGAACCACGTTCCGTCGAAGCCGTCCCGCAACAGCACCGCGCGGGTCTGCGACCGGCCTTCCGTACGCAGCCGATCCAGGTACTTCGTGAGCGTGCTGGCATCCTCGGTCAACACGTGCGAGATGTCGTCACAAAGACATTGGGCGATGAGCTTGAAGTCGTCCTTCACGCGCACCCGGTCATCGGTGGCGTCCCTGGGCATCGAGCGAACCAACAGACCGCACGACATCGCGTGGTCGATGTTGAACGGCAACACGATGAAGTTTCGAAGGGGAAGGTCGTTGATGGCCTGGCGCACCTGGTACTCAGACACGACGATGCTCGACAGGAACAGCGGCACTCGTCGCTCGATGCAGGCCTTGAAATAGGCGACAGCCGCGGCATGCCTCTCGCGAGCCGGATCGCTCAGTGTGATGAGAAAGCTCGTATCGACCAGGGCACTGTTCAATCGCGGCCCCCGCGAATGTCGTCTACCCAAGCGGCGGCATCGCCCACTTCTCTCCAAGCTTGCGCACCGCGCCGGGTCAGCCTTTCCATGTCGGCTTCATCGAACCGCGGCGCGTATTCGATGAACTCGACGAGCTGCGCATCGCGAAGCTCATGCGTCAGCACGTTGTAGCGCGCCTTGACGCGCAGCATGGCCTGCTTGTACAGACGGTTGTGGCTGTCGTTCTTCAAAACCATGCGGTCGGTCGCCACGGTCAACAGCGTACCGTCCGGCAGGCGCACATGCGCATTGGGCGCTGTGGCACCGCCGAGGTTCTGGATCTCCCCGCGAACATAGCGTTCGACGACCACCCACTGGTCGGCGTCGTCAGCGCGGAAGTCGCTGCGGTCGTCAATGATCACCGGCCGTCCCAAAGCGGGCGCAGTGATCCGGAAAGCCAGGCCGCGGGTCTGGCGAGCCGCTTTTTGCCAACGTTCGATCACCTGGCGCCGCTTCGTATCCAGTGCGTCGAGCAACTCGGACTGCAGCAGCGACTGCAGATCGCGCCACAGCGTTGGCGCGCCCAGGATCGGCTCCGTGCGGATCGTCAGCGAGCCGCTGCGAACGGCCACATCGAGTTGCCCTGGGTCGATTTCCTTGTGCGCGCCACGCACCAGTTGCGCCACATCGGCTGCGAAAGTGGCCAGCAACTCCAGGCGCACGCGCTCAGGCGACGCCTCGTAGCCGGCAGACGCATCCACAACGGAAAACTCGACAGGCTGCGATTCCATGATGCAAACATTGTGGCAGCCACCACGCTGGCCCGCCAGCCGGCTACGGGGCAGCAGCCCGCTCGCGGTTCAGCGCCAACAGCCGACGCAGGATCTCGTCTTTGGCCAGGTCAGGCGCCCCCTCGGCCCAGCCGTAGGCAGCAGCCACGGCCGTGTCCAGCGCCGCGTGCGCCTGGGCCAACCAGGCGGGGCGGTCGTTGTAGAGATTGGTCAGCGTGCGCTTGGCCAGGTCTTTCTCGAAGCCTGACCGGGCGACGATGCGGTCGGGGTAGGGCGACACCGTCATGCCCAGCGGCACCACCTCGGGCACGCGCTCGGTCCATTCGGGCGGGTTGAGCCAGCGGTCACGCAGGGCCACCAACCTGGCCGCAGCGTGGGCGATGGCCTCGGCCTGCGGACGCACGGCCGCAGGCAGGTCGGCCGGGATCAGCGCACCGTCGGCCAGCGCTTCATTGCGCTGGTGGGCGGTGTCGGCGGGGGTGAGGCCGGCGGGGAAGGGGAAGGTTTCGAAGCAGGTGGTGGGGGTGTAGCGGGGCCGGTCTTCCAGAGAGCTCCCAAGCCGTAGCGACCAGAGTTCGTGGAAGCGGCTGTGCAGGATGCCGAAGGTGGTGTCGTCGGCGCGGGCAATCGTGATGAGCGCTTGATCAGGTGAGGTGCTGACAGGTAGCCAAACAAAGAAGCGGTGTTTGCTGTGAGCTACAGTGGCAATGAATCGCGCAAGCCTTTGGGTCGCAGTGCGCAACTCAACACGGGGGCGGCCAAAACGCCACCAATATTCGCTGAGTGCGCGCTCCGCCTTCGCAATGCGTTCGGGCCGCACATGTTGAATTACGTACTCGAATGCTGCCTGGTAGAGCGCCGCCTCTTCTTGAGGCATCTGATTTCCGAAGTCGATGATCCATTGATGTTGAGGTCCGCGGCTCAACTCAAAACCGTTAGCCCAGGGCTTTAACACATCGCTATTCGGGCGGCCGTTAGGGTTTGGCAACGCCAACCATTGCCTTGCCAGTGAAGCGTCGATTTCGAACTTGGCCTTCTTCGACGCACCTTGAAAGCTGGCATTTGTGTTGGCCATGAGGGATCGAGCTGTCGTTAGGTCCAGTGCGGTGCCATCTGCGCCAGGGGCTGTCAGGTCAGCGTAGATTTGCGCGACTGGCTTGCCGTTCAACGCTGCACCGAGCCCGTCGCCGAAACACACCAGCGAAACACGAACAGCCGCACCGTTGTTCACCCAAGGCTCATCGGACCAAGCCTCGAAGATCCTGCTGTGCTGGACGATGCGGTCAAGCACTTCGCGGCTGTAGCCGCTGCGGATTGAGTTGGTGGCCACCAGCCCCGCCCGCGTCAACACACCTGCGCGCATGGCTCTGAGCGAGCGCTCGAACCAGTAGCAGACCAAGTCCGCGCCACCAGGAACGCGCTGCGCATAGGCTCGATCCAGCGCCCGTACATAGGACTCACCCAATTCGCTGCGCTTTCGGCTGACCCCCACAAACGGCGGATTCCCAACCACCGCATCCGCTTTCGGCCACACCGCCTCGCGACCATCCGCGCCCAGCACCGCATCCCGGCATTCGATGTGGTCAAGCGGTTCCAGCACCGGGTTCAGCTTGAAGCCGTAGCCGCGCTGGATGCGCCATTGCAATTCGCCGATCCATACCGTCACGCGCGCCAGTTCGGCGGCGTATTCGTTGATCTCGATGCCCAGCACGTTGTGCGGGCCCGTCACGTCCAGTTGCCGCTGCAGGCCCAGCGCCTCAGCCTCCAGGTTCACCTGGTGCTCGACGTCCTTCAGCGCTTTCAGCGCCAGGTACAGAAAGTTGCCGCTGCCGCAGGCGGGGTCGAGCACGCGGTAGTTGTTCAACCGTTCCAGAAAGCCGGTGAAGCCGGCCTGCGCCTGCTGCCAGGCCTTGTCGCCATGGCGCTTGCTCTTGTCCAGCGCCGCAGCCACGCCTTCGCGCGCCGCCGCCCAGTCGGCCAGCAGCGGCCGCGTCACCACCGGATCCACCAGCCGCCCGATGGTGGCTGGGTCGGTGTAATGGGCCCCCAGTTGGGCGCGCTTGGCCGGGTCCAGCCCGCGCTCGAACAGGGTGCCGAAGATGCTGGGGTCGATGGCGCTCCAGTCCAGGCCGCTGGCGTTGCGCAATGCGGCCAGGTCCGATTCAGTCAGCGGCGGCACGTTGATGACGGCAAACAGGCCGCCGTTGAACCAGGGCACGTCGGCCACGCCGAACAGGCCGCCGTCGCGCATGGTGGCAAGCAGCCGGGCCAGTTGCGCCGTGGTCTGCGCCGGCGCCACGCGGGCGTGCATCAGGCGCTCGAACAGGCGCTCGGGCAGCAGGCCCACGTCTTCGGCGAAGAAGCAGAACACGCACTGGGTCAGGAAATGGCTGACGACGTCGGCCGGTGTGCCATCGGCGCGCAGCCGATCGGCAGTTGCGGCAAAGGTGCGCGCCGCCTGTTCGGTAATTTCGCGGTTGCTGAGCTTCGGGCGCCACAACTCGGGTGTCGTCCACAGCGTGCGCAGGCGCTGCTGCACGGCCGGGTCGGCCAGTTGATCGAGCGCAAACACGTGGCGCTCGCTGGGCGTGCCGGTGAAGTGCGTGTGCACCTCCAGCGTGACGCGGTCGCACACCACCAGCAGCGGCGGGTTCTCCAGCGGCAGCGCATACATCATCAGCTGCCCCAGAGCCGCGGCCAGGTTGCGGCCGGGGCGCTTGTATTCCCAGGCGAAGTGGCCCTTCAGCCAGACGTCGGCAAAGCCATCGGTGTGCTGGCCCTTGCCACCGGTCTTGAGCACGCCACGCTCGAAGCAGTAACGATCAGGCTCGTCGGGCTCGGGCACGCCGAGCACACGGCACAGGTCGATGAAGTGCGGCTGTGCGCCGGCACGTTCACTCAGCGCATGTGCCGGTGAACCCGCTTTCCACTTATGCATGAAGTCATGTGCTTTCACCGCGACAGGCTAACACCGCAGCGGTGTGCAACCCGCCCGTGCAACCGCCTGGGCAACAGCCCGTCACGCTGCAGCGTCGGGGCCCGCGACGGTGGCTGCGGCTGCGGCACTGGCGGCGCCCTTGGCTGCAAGCGGCGGCACCTCGGCCCACAGGGCCGTGGCCGTCAGCGCCAGGTCGACGCTGTCCAGCCGCAGCCCCTCGGCCGGCTCGCTGGGGTGCAGCACCCAGGCCTCGCCGCCGTCCAGCGGCTGGCGGCGGAACAGATCGCAGCGGCGTGCGTCGGGGTCGATCAGCAGCACCTCGCGCAGCGATGGCAGCGTGCGGCAGGCGGCGAACTTGTCGCCGCGGTCGAAGGCGGCCGTCGTCGGCGACAGCACCTCCACCAGCAATACCGGGTCACGCTTGACCAGCGGATCGGCGGCGTCGCGCGGGCTGCAGGTGACAAGCACATCGGGGTAGAAGTAGGCGTCGACCGACTCGACGCGCAGCTTCATGTCGGTGATGAAGGTGCGACAGGGGGTGCCTGCGAGGTGCTGGCGCAGAGCCATCGCCACATTCAGCGCCACGGTCACATGCCGTTCGCCCGCCCCGGCCAACGCAAACACCTCGCCGCGCACGAACTCGTGCCGCAGCGTCTGGCCCGCGTCCCAGGCCAGGAAGTCGGTGGCAGTCATATGAAGCTTCAGCGCGGCTTGTCCCATGGCGGGCTCCTCGTGAGGACGGTGGGCAGTTCAGGCGTGTGCTGGCACCCGAGAGAAGCTGAACGAAACGTCTGAGCGATACGGAACTGGGCGCAGATCCGCTCCCCGGCCATCTCAGGCGTCCACCACCCAGTCCATGCCGTCGCGGACTTCGCGCCGCAGCGCGCCCTTGCCGGCCAGGTCTTCCAGCGCCTGCAGCACCCATCCATCGGCACTGGCTTCGCCGGCAGCGCCGCCCGGCGCAAAGCGCCGCCACAACTCGGCCACCAGCGGCGCCATGGTGGCCCAATGCAGCAGCGCCGGCAGGGCTTGGCTGCCCTCTTCCATCAGGTGGTACTTCAGCAGCACGCGCAGGCCGTGCCGGGCGTGGCGTGCTGGGTCGGCCTTCATGCCGGCCACCCGCTGACGAGCACGTGCCAACGCGGCATTCACGTCGGTGAAGGGGGCGCCGTGGCCGGGCACCACCAGGCGCGCCGACAGCGCCGAAATGCGGTCCAGCACCGCGGCCACGTCGTCGAAGCCAGGCTCGCCCGACAGTTCGGGGAAGACGACGCCGAAGCCGTGTTCCCACAGCGCGTCGGCCGACAGCAGCAGGCCGTGCACGGCGTCGAACAGCATCACCGAATGCGGGTCGTGCCCGGGTGCGGCCAGCACCTGCCATTCGCGCCCGCCGGCCACCAGCACATCGCCAGCACCCAGCGTGGCCTGAACCTCGAAACGCCCCAGCCGTTGTCCCGTTTGCCAGTGGCTGAGCGTGGGCACGTGCCACTGCTGCATGTCGGCCGCCTCGCCCGGCGGCACGGTGACCTGCGCTCCGGTGGCCTGCGCCAATGCCGCGTTGCCGCCGCAATGGTCGGAATGCAGGTGCGTGTTGACCACCCGCACGAGGGGGGTGCCGTGCAGCGCGTGCGTCACCAGCGCCACCGTCTGCGCCGCATGGTTGACGTGGCCGCTGTCGATCAACACCGCACCGGCCTCGCCGGGGGCGGGATGGATCAGCAGGTTGTTCGACGACAGCCAGCCGCGTTCGAACACGCTCAGTCTCGCCAGCGCGTCGTGGGTCGGGGCGGTGGCGTGGGGCATCGGTGGCGGTGTGGGTGCTGGGTGCGTTTGACTTGGTCGCGGCCAGTGTAGGCCGCTGTGCAAGCTGTCGTGCAAGCCGCCGTGCAGACCACTGCGCCTGCCTTGATCAGCGGCATCATCACCACATGCAAAGCCCTGCCCTAGTCCCGCTGCACCCGCTGCACCCGCTGCACCCGCCCCGCTATCCCGCCCCGCTGCGCCCCGGCGCGCGCATCGCCGTCACCGCGCCCAGCAGCGGTGTCGAGCCCGCGCACCAGGCGCGACTGGATGTCGTCATCGCGCACCTGCGCGCGCAGCGCTTTGTCGTCGAAGAAGGTCTTTGCCTGCGCAGCCACCACTTCGACGCCAGCGCACCGGCGGCCGAACGTGCGGCCGAGCTGATGCACTTTCTGCTGCGCGACGACATCGCCGCGGTGTTTCCGCCCTGGGGCGGCGAACTGGCGATCGAGTTGCTGCCGCGCCTGGACTGGGCGGCGCTGGCTGCGGCGCAGCCGAAGTGGTTGATCGGCTTTTCCGACACCAGCACATTGCTGCTGCCCTTGACGCTGCGCCTGGGTTGGGCGACAGCACATGGCCCCGGGCTGATGGACCTGGCGCCGAGCCAGCACGACGCGTTGACGACGCAGGTGATGGCGCATCTGGCCACGCCCACCGGCGGCGCCTTCACGCAGCAGTCCAGCACGCACTGGCAGCGGCACTGGACCGACTTCGCGGTCGACCCGCAGTGCAGCTATCGACTGACGGAGGCCACCGCCTGGCGCTGCCTGAACCGCGCTGATGACGACCCCACGGCATGGTCGCTGCAGGGCCGTCTGCTCGGGGGTTGTCTGGACACACTGATGCACCTGGCCGGCACGCCGTTCGGCGACGTGCCGCGGGCTGCGGCCGCCGATGCCGCCGGGCCCGGTGATGGCGTGCTGCTGTACCTGGAGAACTCCGACCAGGACCCCGTGGGCCTGCTGCGCGCGTTGACCGGCTTGCGCCTGTCCGGCTGGTTCGACGGCATCCGGGGGCTGCTGCTGGGCCGATCGGCCGGGCCCGAAGCGACATCGCCCGACGCGCTGCAGGCCGCCATGGCCGTGCGTCAGGCCGTCGGTGACCTGCCCTGCCCCGTCATCGCAGACGCCGACATCGGCCATCTGCCGCCGCAGATGCTGCTGATCAACGGAGCGCTCGCCGCGCTGCAGCGCGGTGCCGACGGCAGCGTGCGCCTGACGCAAACGCTGGCCTGAACGCAGCCCGCCCGCGGCCGACCACGCCCGCCGGCAGTTTCCGCGCCATGCCCACCGCCATCACGCTGCAGCAGCTGCGCCATCACGCCATCGCGCGCAGCCTGTTCACGCCCACCACGCTGCCCAAGGCGCTGGCGCGGCTGGGCTTCGTGCAGGCCGACCCGCTGCGCGCCCCGGCGCGAGCGCAGGACCTGACGCTGCGCCACCGCGTGCGCGGCTACCGCGCCGGCGACCTGGAACGGCGCTATCCGCGGCTGGGCATCGAAGAGGACTTCTTCATCAACTACGGCTTCATGCCCAAGAGCCTGCACACGCTGATGCACCCGCGCACGGCGCGCCGCGTCTGGACCCCCGCGCGCTGGCGCCAGGCCGATGCGGTGCTGGCCTTCGTGCACGCCCGCGGCGTGGTGCACCCGCGCGAGGTCGACGCGCACTTTGCCCATGGCCGCAGCGTCAACTGGTTCGGCGGCAGCGGCCGCGCCAGCACCGAACTGCTGGACGGCATGCACTACCGCGGCCTGTTGCGCGTGGCGCGGCGCGAGGGCGGCACACGCCTGTACGCCGCGCGGGTGGCCGACCGCGCCGCGCTGCAGCCGGCCCGCGCAGACCTGCCCTCGATGCCCCCCGAAACCGCCCTGGACCACATGGTCGACGTGCTGGTGGGCACGTACGCACCGCTGCCGCAGGCCGGTCTGTCGATGCTGGTGCACATGCTGGCCGGCGCGGCGCCCCAGTGGCTGGCGCTGCGCCGCGCGGCATTGCAACGCGCGCTGCTGCGCCTGCCCTCGGCCCAGGTCGATGGCACCCGCTGGGTCTGGCCGGCCGGCGAGAACCCGGCCTCGCGCCGTCACGCCAGCGCCGCCGAGGCCGACCGCGTGCGACTGCTCGCGCCCTTCGACCCGGTGGTGTGGGACCGTCGTCGGTTCGAGGTCCTGTGGGGCTGGGCCTACCGCTTCGAGGCCTATGTGCCGGCGGCGCAGCGACTGCGCGGGCATTACGCATTGCCGCTGCTGTGGCGCGACCAGGTCATCGGCTGGGCCAACGCCACGGTGCTGCAAGGCCGTCTGCAGGTGCAGCCCGGCTTTGTGGCCGGCCGCGCCCCGTGCGACGCCGCCTGGCGTCGGGCCTGGGACGAAGAGGTGCAGCACCTGTCCGAGGGACTGGGTTTGACAAGCTGACCGCTCCGGCGTCGGCCCTGGTCCGGCTGCAATGAGCGCGGCCCTCAGCGGTGGTGCACCACGGGTTCTCGTCCTACGGCCGGGCATCCCAACAGCCGACAGACTCGACCCAGCCCCTCGTCGAGACTGCATAGCGGTCTGCAGGAGCGGACCGACACTTCTTCCACACCCACGAGAGGACCGACATGAACAAGGATCAAGTCAAGGGCGCTGCAGAGCAAGGCAAGGGCAAGGTCAAGGAAGCCGTAGGCGACCTGACCGGCAACAAGAGCCTCGAGCGCGAAGGCGAAATGGACCAGGCCAAGGGCAAGGTGCAAAAGAACTACGGCGACGCCAAGGAAAACGTCAAGGATGGCATCGACAAGCTTTGACCTGGCGGGCGGCGCAGTTGGCGGCGCCGCCGCCAGCCGTTGCGACGGCCGCGTGAAGCGCGCCGTCTTGTCCGGCGCGTGAGCTTCAGTCCCGGCGGCTCGATGAGGCACGGGGCTCTTTCAAAGCCGCCAAGCGCGCCGTGGTCCAGCGGTTTCACCGATTGAGGACGCCGCAGAGGGCAGTCAAGGTCACGTTCTCGCCGCTCATCGGGCCGCTGCCGACAGGATGCGCTGCCCCGCCAGCCTCAGGTGCGGGCCTTCGGTCAGCGGCCATTGGCGGCATTGGCGGCATTGGTGTCATTGGCGACCTCACCAACAAGGAGCAGTCATGCTGAAGTGGGCCATCATCTTCTTCATTGTTTCTCTCGTGGCCGGCTACTTCGGCTTCACTGGCGTCGCTTCGGGCGCCAAGTCGATCGCCAAGGTTCTGTTCGTCATCTCGATCGTGATCTTCCTCATCGTTCTCGTCTTTGGCGTCTTCCTCGGGACGCTGGTCTTCTGACGATCTCGCGCCGCCGTTCGGGCCCCCGTCACGGCGGGCGGGCCCTGCGGTTAACGAGGCGCAGGACCTGCTGCTCCCC
>JBBSCX010000102.1:0-10191 GCA_038249905.1 Burkholderiales bacterium | reverse complement strand
CCGCAAGACCATGGCCATCGTGCTGGTGGAGCAGTACTACGACTTTGCCGAACAACTGGCCGACCAGTACCTGGTGATGGAACGCGGCGAGATCGTGCAGCGCGGGCGCGGCAAGGACATGCAAGCCGAGGGCGTGCGGCAGTTGATGTCGATCTGAGCCCGTTGCCGCCTGGGGTAGCCGGTGAGGTCAGGCCGGCTTCACGCGCGGCACCCGGCCCATGAGAAAGAACTCGTCGTTCGGCCGCATCGCGATCGCGTTGGCCATGCGGTTGGACAGGCCGAAGAAGGCGGTGATGGCGGCGATGTCCCAGGCGTCCTCGTCGTCGAAGCCGTGCCCGCGCAAGGTGTCGTAGTCGGCGTGCGTGATCTCGTGCGAGGCCTCGGCCACCTTCATCGCAAAGGCCAGCATCGCGCGTTCGCGGGGTGACAGATCGGCCTTGCGCCAGTTGACCGCGATCTGGTCGGCCAGCAGCGGTTTCTTCTCGTAGACGCGCAGGATGGCGCCGTGCGCCACGACGCAGTACAGGCAGTGGTTGGCGGCCGAGGTGGCGACGATGATCATCTCGCGCTCGCCCTTGGTCAGCGTGCCGCCTTCTTTCAGCAGCAAGGCGTCGTGGTAGGCGACGAAGGCCCGCCACTCGGCCGGCCGGTGCGCCAGCGCCAAAAACACGTTGGGCACGAAACCGGCCTTGGCCTGCACCTCGAGGATGCGCGTGCGCAGGTCCTCGGGCAGGTCGGCGAGTGCGGGCACGGGAAAGCGGGAGATGGGGGCGGTCATGGCGGGTCTCCTGGCAATGGACGGCAGTGGACGCCGCAGTATCGTCAACTGCGATACGTCAACTGCGAAAGCTCAACTGCGAAAGCTCAACTGCGGCACGTCACCTGCGAAACCTCAACTGCGAAACTGGATCGCGTGCAGCCGCGCATACAGCCCGCCGGCCGCCAGCAGTTCGGCATGGGTGCCCTGCTCCACCAGTTTGCCGGCGTCCAGCGCCAGCACGCGGTCGGCGTGCTCGATGGTGCTCAGGCGGTGCGCGATGACGACGCTGGTGCGCCCCTGCATCAGCCGCTCCAGCGCCGCCTGCACGGCGCGTTCGCTCTCGCTGTCCAGGGCCGAGGTGGCCTCGTCCAGGATCAGGATGGGCGCGTTCTTGAAGATCGCACGCGCAATCGCCAGGCGCTGGCGCTGGCCGCCAGAAAGCTGGCTGCCGTTGTGGCCGATGACCGTGTCCAGGCCCTGCGGCAGGCGCTCGACAAAGTCCAGCAGATGCGCGTCCTGCAGCGCCTGGCGCAACTGCGCGGGTGTGGCCTCGGCGCCCAGCGCGACGTTGTTGGCCACCGTGTCGTTGAACAGCACCACGTCCTGGCTGACGAAGGCGAACTGGCGGCGCAAGGCCTGCACGTCCCATTCGGCCAGCGGCACACCGTCCAGCAGGATGCGGCCGGCGCCGGGCTCGATGAAGCGCGGCAGCAGGTTCGCCAACGTCGACTTGCCGGCGCCCGAGGGCCCCACCAGGGCCACCGTCTCGCCAGCCCGCACCTGCAGGTCCAGGCCGTCCAGTGCGGGCGGGCTGTCTTCGCGGTAGCGCAGGCTCACGCCCTGCAGCGTGATCTCGCCGCGCGCGCGGCCCTGGCGGCCCGGCTCGCCGCGGTAGCTGCCGCCGGGCTCGGGCGGGCACTGCGCGATCAGGTCCAGGCCGCGTTCCAGCGCCGCCAGACCGCGCGTGATGGGGGCCATCACGTCCGACAGGTGCTTGATGGGCGCCACCAGCATCAGCATGGCGGTGATGAAGGCGACGAAGCTGCCGACCGAGCCGCCGCCGGTCTGCGCCTGCCACAGCGCCAGCACGATGACGGCCGACAGCGCCACCGAGGCCAGCATCTGCGTCACCGGCGCCATGGTGGCGCCGGCGGCCACGGCCTTCAGCGCATAACGTCGCACCTGATCGGCACGGCCGCGGAAGCGTTCGGACTGCGCCGGCCCGGCGCCATGCAGGCGCACGATGCGCCAGGCCAGCACGTTTTCTTCGACCACATAAGCCAGCTCGTCGGTGGCCTTCTGCCCCGCCACCGTCAGCGCATGCAGGCGCCGGCCGATGACGCGCATGACCCAGCCCACGGCCGGGAACAGCACACCGACGAACAGCGTCAACTGCCAGTTCAGCCACAGCAGGTAGCCCAGCAGCGCAAGCAGGGTCAGCGAATCCCGCACCAGCGTCAGCAGCGCGCTCACCAGCAGGGTCACGCCGGCCTGGGCCTCGTAGACCAGGGTGTTGGTCAGGCTGCTGCCGCTGTGGCGTGCAAACACGCCCGAGTCGGCGTGCATCAGGCGGTCGAACATCTCGGTGCGCAATTGCATCGCCGCGCGATTCGCCGACCAGGCCAGGCCGTATTGCGCGATGAAACCCGCCGCACTGCGCAATGCGAACAAGCCGATGATGGCCACCGGCACCAGCCACAGCGACAGTTGCCGGGACTGGAAGCCCTTGTCCAGCAACTGGCTCATGAAGGCCGGGATCAGCGGCTCGGTCAGCGCCATCGCCACCGCGCCGCCGATGGCCGCGGCGATGCCGCGGCGGCTTTGGCGCAGGTAGGGCAGCAGTCGCGCCAGGCGCTTCAACAGCGTGGGCGTGGGGGCGGGCCGGGGGGAGGCAATGGGCGAAGTGATGGCGATGGCGGGCTCTCGCGTCGTGGCCGGCATGCGGGCAAGGGCCCGGGCCGGCTGCGGATTATCGGCACCCGGCGGGCCGCACGAGGGCACTGCCTACAATGACTCGCAGCAGTCCAGAGCATCCCCCGGCCGACCTTGTGCGTCGTGCGCCGACGAGGCAGATGGGGGTCGGTGGCCGTGCCACAAGGAGCCCGCAAGCCCTGGTCTGCATCGGCTGCGGCCTGAAACAAGAGCCCGGAAGCCTGAAAGCTCGAAAGCCTGAAAGCCCGAAAGCCCGAAAGCCCATGCACCCCACCACCTCCCCGCCCCGTACCTGGCCCCGCCGGCAGGTGCTGCACGCAGGTGTCGGGCTGGCCGCGTTGGGCAGCCTGCCCGCCTGGGCGCAGTTCCGCATCGAGATCGCCGGCGTCGGCGGCACGCAGCTGCCCATCGTCGTGGCCGACTTCCGCGGCGAAGCCGAAGCCGGCCTGCCCCTGGCTGCCGTGCTGCGCGCCGACCTCGAACGCAGTGGCGCCTTCCGACTCATCGACGCGGGGCAGACGCTGGACGACCGCAGCGAGCTCGACCCCGTGGCCTGGCGTGCACGGGGCGCCGACGCGCTGGTGGCGGGGTCGATCACGCGGGCGGCCGACGGTCGCCTTGAAGTGCGCTATCGCCTGTGGGACGCCGTCAAGGGCGAGCAGTTGGCAGGCCAGAGCAAGACCGTGGTGGCAGGCGATCTGCGCCTGGCGGCGCACCGCATCGCCGACGAGATCGTGCTGCGCCTGACCGGCGAGCGCGGCGCCAACGCCACGCGCATCGCCTACGTGGTGCGGCGCGGCCGGCGCTACAGCCTGCACATCACCGACGCCGACGGCGAAGGCGGGCAGGTGGCACTGGCCAGCAACGACCCCATCATCTCGCCAGCCTGGGCACCGGACGGGCGCCAGATTGCCTATGTGTCGTTCGAGATGCAGAAAGCCGTGGTCTGGGTGCAGGACCTGGTGACGGGGCAGCGCCGCGTGCTGGCCAACTTTCGCGGGTCCAACAGCGCGCCGGCCTTTTCGCCCGATGGCACGCAGCTGGCCGTGGCGCTGGCCCAGGGCGGGCTGACACAGCTGTTCACGATGCCGGTGTTCGGCGGTGGCGCACCGCGGCGGCTGACCAGCAGCAACGCCATCGACACCGAACCCGTGTACGCCCCCGACGGCCGCAATATCTTCTTCGTCAGCGACCGTGGCGGCGGACCGCAGATCTACCGCGTTGCCAGCAGTGGCGGCGCGGCCGAGCGCGTCAGCTTCGGGCCCGAGTACTGCGCCAGCCCCGACATCAGCCCCGACGGCCGCACGCTGGCCTACATCGCCCGCCAGGGCTCCGCCTACCGGGTGATGACGCAAGACCTGGCCACGGGCACCGTGGCGGCATTGACCACCACGCAGGACGACGAGAGCCCCAGCTTTGCCCCCAACGGCCGCCTGCTCGTGTATTCGACACGGCAGGGTCGCAGCGACGTGTTGATGACCACCACCCTTGATGGCAAGATCAAGACGAGGTTGTTGAGTACCGATGCCGACATGCGTGAACCGGCCTGGGGTCCGTTCGTTGCCTGATTCATGGCCAGATTCGTGGCCTGAGACATGGCCCGAGCACAGCTGTGGAACCCGGACTGTGTCAAATCGTCAAAGCGTTCGCATTGCCCGCGACACGCACATGTCACATCCACTTCCCCACCCCCCGCCCCGAAGGAGCTCACCTTGAAGCCTACCCCCGACAGCACTCGCGCCGCCCGCCTGGCCGGCCCCGGCGCCCGCCGACTGGTCACCGTGTCCGCCCTCACCGCCGCTGTGCTGCTGGCCGCCTGCGGCACGCGCGTGCCGCTGGACCAGCCGGTCAAGGTCGCAGCGGTCACACCCGCCGCCCCGGCCGCGGCCAGCCCGTTGGGAGCCGGGCCCACGGCTGGCGCCACCGCCGGCGGCGTCCCGCAGTCGCGGGTGGCCACCGTCGATCTGGCCGCCAACCCGGCTGCCGGCACCACGGCCGCAAGCGGCGACCCGACCGCGATGGCGGCGCGCTCGGCGGCGGCCTCCGGCGCGGCGCTGATGTCGGCTGCCACGCCGGGTGAACGCAACGTCTATTTCGACTTCGACAGCTTCGCCATCCGTGCCGATTTCAACCCGCTGGTCGAGTCGCATGCACGTTTCCTGTCGGCCAACCGCGCCCAGCGCCTGGTGGTCGAGGGCCATGCCGACGAGCGTGGCAGCCGCGAATACAACCTGGCCCTGGGCCAGAAGCGCGCCGAGTCCGTGGTGCGCGCACTGTCGCTGCTGGGTGTCGAGGAAAGCCGGGTCGAGGCCGTCAGCTTCGGCGAAGAACGCCCGATGGCGCAAGGCAGCGGCGAAGAGGCCTGGGCCAAGAACCGCCGCGCCGAACTGAAGGACCGCTGAGATGCATTTGATGCGTGCCACCTGCGTGGCCTGGGCCCTGGCCGCGGGCAGCCTGTTGTCGGCCACGCCGGCCTGGGCCGGCCTGTTCGACGACGAAGAGGCGCGCAAGGCGATCGTCGCCTTGCGCGCGCAGGTGGCAACCACCGACGCCGAACGGGTGGCGCGCATCACCGAACTCACGACCACCAATGCCGCCCTGGTCGAACAGCTGACGGCCCTGCGCCGCAGTCTGCTGGAGCTGAACAACCAGCTCGAGACCATGCGCGGCGAGATCGCCAAACTGCGCGGTGACGACGAACAGATGCTGCGTGAGATGGCCGAGCTGCAGAAGGGCCAGAAGGAGATGAGCGCCAGCCTGGAAGAGCGCTTCAAGCGCATCGAGCCGGTCAAGGTCACGATCGACGGCACCGAAAGCCTGGTCGAGCCGGCCGAGAAGCGCGCCTACGAAGAAGGCATCGCCGCCATCCGCAGCCTGGACTTCGACCGCTCGGTGACGCTGCTCGGCGCGTTCCAGCGCCGCTACCCAAGCAGCGCCTATGCCGACTCGGTCAACTTCTGGCTGGGCAACGCGCAGTACGGCAAGAAGGACTACAAGGAGGCGGTCAGCGCCTTCAACAGCTTCGTCACCGCGGCGCCCAAGCACCCACGCGCGGCCGAGGCCATGCTGGCATTGGCCAACAGCCAGGCCGAGATGAAGGACGCCCGCGGCGCACGCCGCACGCTGGAGAGCCTGCTCAAGGACTACCCCAACTCCGAAGCCGCCATCGCGGGCAAGGAACGGCTGGCCGGCATCAAGTAGGCCCGCGCCAGGCCCCCTGGGCGCGGGCGGCTGCGGCCGGCTGCGACAATCGCGGCCATGCAGGAATCCGATCTCCCGGCCCTCGTGGCCCAGGTGCTGTGGGCTGGTTTTGCGCTGGCCGTCGTGTTTGGCGCCATCGCCCAGCGCACCCACTTCTGCACCATGGGTGCGGTCGCCGACATCTTCAACATGGGCGACTGGACACGCATGCGCATGTGGCTGCTGGCCATCGGTGTGGCCATGCTGGGCTTCAACGCCATGGTCGCTGCGGGCTGGGTGCAGGCGGGGCAGAGCGTGTATGCCGGGCCGCGGCTGATCTGGCTGTCCAACCTGCTGGGCGGGCTGATGTTCGGCTTCGGCATGGTGCTGGCCTCGGGCTGCGGCAACAAGACGCTGGTGCGCATCGGCGGCGGCAGTCTGAAGTCTCTGGTGGTGTTCGTGGTGCTCGGCTTTGCCGCCTATGCCACGCTGCGCGGCATCACCGCGGTGGCGCGCGTGGCCACGGTCGACACGGTGGCCTTGACCCTGGCCACCGGCCAGGACCTGCCGTCCCTGCTGGCCGGCCCCACCGGGCTGGCGCCGACCACGCTGGCGCTGGTGCTGGGCGGGCTCATCGGCGGCGCGCTGATCGCCTTCGTGGTGGCGCGGCCCGATGGCCGCACCGGCGAGGTCTGGCTCGGCGGACTGGGCATCGGCGCGGTCATCGTCGGCGTGTGGTGGGTGTCGGGCCGGCTCGGCCATGTGGCCGAACACCCGCTGACGCTGGAGTCCACCTTCCTGGCCACCAACACCCAGCGCATGGAGTCGCTGAGCTTCGTCGCCCCCATCGCCTACACCCTGGACTGGCTGATCTTGTTCAGCGACACCAGCAAGGTGTTGACGCTGGGCATCGTCAGCACGGTGGGTGTGATCGTCGGTTCGGCCGTCGTGGCCCTGGCGATGCGCAGCTTTCGCTGGGAAGGCTTCGGCGGCGTGGATGACCTGACGCTGCACCTGGCCGGCGCCGTGCTGATGGGTGTGGGCGGCGTCACCGCCATGGGCTGCACCGTGGGCCAGGGCCTGAGCGGCGTGTCCACGCTGGCCCTGGGCAGCTTCATCGCGCTGGCCGGCATCGTCGGCGGCGCGCTGCTGGCGCTGCGTTGGCAGGTGTGGCGGCTGGACCGCATGGCGTGAGTGCGGACTTGAGCTCCGAAGATAACGCCGACTTCAGCGCCGACTTCAGCGCCAACTTCAGCGCCGAATTCAGCGCCGACCTCGAACGCCGCTTCGGTGGCCTGCGACGGCTGTATGGCGAAAGCGCCTACCGACGCCTGCGCGCGGCGCGGGTGGCCATCGTTGGCGTGGGCGGCGTCGGGTCGTGGACGGCAGAGGCACTGGCGCGCAGCGGCGTCGCGCTTCTGGTGCTGATCGACCTCGATCAGGTGGCCGAGTCGAACATCCAGCGCCAGGTGCAGGCGCTGGGCGCCACGGTCGGCATGGCCAAGGTGCAGGCGCTGCAGCAACGCATTGCCGACATCCACCCCGGCTGCGAGGTGATCGGGGTCGAGGAGTTTGTCGGCGCCGACAACTGGCCGGCATTGCTGCCGTGCACGGTGGACGTGCTGGTGGACGCCTGCGACCAGGTGCGTGCCAAGCTGGTGCTGGCGCAGTGGGCGGCGGCCACGGGCACGCCGCTGGTGTGCGTGGGCGCGGCCGGCGGCAAGCGCGAGCCGGCGCGGGTGGAAGTGGGTGACCTGCGCGACGTGACGCACGACCCGCTGCTGGCCAGCCTGCGGCAACGGCTGCGGCAGGCGGCCCGGGGCGGCGGCGATGTGTTGCCGGCCCTGCGCTGCGTGTTCTCGCGCGAGCCGGTGGCGCGGCCGGTGATGGAATCCGTCAATGAGTCCGTCAGTGAGTCCGTCAACGAGTCCATGGGCGAGTCCCAGATCGCGCGCACGAGCGAGTCCGTGACGGATCCCATTTGCGACGCCGCGCCCGTTGACGGCAGCCTGAACTGCGCCGGCTACGGCTCCAGCGTCACCCTCACGGCGACCTTCGGCATGGTGGCAGCGGCCGAGGCCGTGGCGCTGCTGCTACTGCCAGCGCGCGGCGGGGTATCGCTTCGGCACAAGGCAGCGCCAACTTCAGGCTAGAATCTTTGGCTCTGCGGACGGGTCGTTAGCTCAGTCGGTAGAGCAGCGGACTTTTAATCCGTTGGTCGCGTGTTCGAGTCACGCACGACCCACCACCGGACGCAGGTCCGGTCCCTGGTTTCCAGCACCGGTTCAAATTACGGTTTTCACTCACGGCAGGGCAAGCGCCCGGCCGTCGGGGCTCTTAGCTCAGTTGGTAGAGCAGCGGACTCTTAATCCGTAGGTCGCGTGTTCGAATCACGCAGGGCCCACCAAAACCAGTGCTGAAAAGCACTCAGAACGCCCGCATCTTGCGGGCGTTTTTGTGTGCGTTTTTGATGGGTCCGTCCGCTGGCAGACCCCGACCCCGCCGCACATTTGCTGCTGTAGCCTCCCCGCCCAGAAAGCGAGCCCGCGCACGCCGGGCGACGACAAGGGCATGAACGACAGCAGCACCATCGACGCCTTCATCCAGCGCTGGGCCAGGGCCTCGGGCTCCGAGCGCGCCAATTACCAGCTCTTCATCGCCGGCTTGTGCCGGCTGCTGGGTGTGCCCGAGCCAGAGCCAGCCAGCGACGACACCCGCGACAACGCCTACGTCTTCGAGCGCCGCATCACCTTCGCCCATGGCGACGGCAGCACCAGCAGCGGCTTCCTGGACTGCTACCGCCGCGGTGCCTTCGTGCTGGAAGCGAAGAAGGTGAAGGCCGGCGCCCACACCAAGGGTTTCGACGACGCATTGATGCGCGCCCGCGCCCAGGCCGAGGGCTATGCCCGGGCGCTGCCCGCCGCCGAGGGCCGCCCACCCTTTTTGGTGGTGGTGGACGTGGGCCACGTGATCGAGCTGTATGCCGAGTTCACGCGCAGCGGTGCCACCTACACACCCTTCCCCGATGCGCGCAGCCACCGCATCCGCCTGGAAGACCTGGCGCAGCCCGCCGTGCAGGCCCGCCTGCGCGCGCTGTGGCTGGACCCGATGGCGCTGGACCCGTCGCGCGCCAGCGCCAAGGTCACGCGCGAGGTGGCCGGCAAACTGGCGGTGGTCGCCCGCAGCCTGGAAGGCGCCGGCCACAAGCCCGAACCGGTCGCCGCCTTCCTGACGCGCTGCCTGTTCAGCATGTTTGCCGAGGACGTGGGCCTGCTGCCCCAGACCCCGGCCGGCGGCGGCGCCTTCGTGGGCCTGCTGCGACAGTGGCGCGACGACCCCGCCACCCTGCGCCAGATGCTGCGTGTGCTGTGGACCGACATGGACCGCGGCGGCTTCAGCCCGGCCCTGGCCAAGCCCGTGTTGCGCTTCAACGGCAAACTGTTCAAGGGCGGGGGCGAAGAAGACTACGTGCTGCCGCTGACGCGCGAGCAGCTCGACGGCCTGCTGGACGCCGCCACGGCCGACTGGCGCGAAGTCGAGCGCGCCATCTTCGGCACCCTGCTCGAACGTGAGCTGGACCCGGCCGAGCGCCATGCCCTGGGCGCGCACTACACGCCGCGCGCCTATGTCGAAAGGCTGGTGCTGCCGACCGTGGTCGAGCCGCTGCGCGCCGACTGGGCCGACGCCCAGGCCGCTGCGCTGCTGCTGGCCACCGAGGCCAATGCGCTGGAAGGCAAGGACCGCGACAAGAAGCTGGCCGAGGCGCGGGCCGAGGTGAAACGTTTTCACCACCAGCTGTGCACGACGCGCGTGCTGGACCCGGCCTGCGGCAGCGGCAACTTTTTGTACGTGACGCTGGAGCACCTGAAGCGTCTGGAAGGCGAGGTGCTGAACCAGCTGGAGGCCCTGGGCGAGCAACAGGGCCGCCTTGGCTTCGAGGGCGAAACCGTCACATTGAAGCAATTGCTGGGCATCGAGATCAACGACCGCGCCGCGGCACTGGCCGAATTGGTGCTGTGGATCGGCTACCTGCAATGGCATATCCGCACCTTCGGCAACGCCAGCGTGGCCGAGCCGGTGGTGCACGATTACGGAAACATCGAGCACCGCGATGCGGTGCTGGCCTACGACGGCCAGGAACCGATGCGGGATGCGGCCGGCAGGCTGGTGACGCGTTGGGATGGCGTGACGTTCAAGGTTCACCCGGTGACGGGCGAGCCGGTGCCGGACGAGACGGCGCAGGTGCCGCAGTGGCGGTATCTGAATCCGAGGGCGGCCGAGTGGCCGCAGGCGGATTTCATCGTGGGGAATCCGCCGTT
>JBBSCX010000101.1:0-10246 GCA_038249905.1 Burkholderiales bacterium | reverse complement strand
CAGTAGGCGTCCAGCGCATTGCTGTGCGAAAGCCGCGTCACCGGCACGCCGGCGGCCTTCATGCGGGCCGTCTGCAGCCACACCTCCAGCGTGATGTCGAAGGCGCCGGCCGCGCGGTTGGCCGCGCTGTCCAGGTGTGGCAGCGGTGCAGGGTCGCCTGCCGGCCGCGTGCAGGGGCGGCGGAACGGCGCCAGCGCGTCCAGGCTGACGAGCCAGGGCGAGACCATGGTCGAGAAGCTCTTGGCCAGGAAGGGGCCCAGCGGCTGGTATTCCCAGCCCTGGATGTCGCGCGCCGACCAGTCGTTGAGCAGGCCGATGCCGAAGATGCGGTCTTCGGCCTTGTCCATGCCCACGGGCGTGCCGAGTTCGTTGCCGACGCCGATCCACAGCGCCAGTTCCAGCTCGTGGTCCAGACGCTGGCTGGGGCCGTAATGCGGCGCATCGCCGCTGCTGCGCGTCTGCCCCCAGGGCCGCTGCACCGGCCCGCCCAACGTGACGCTGCTGGCGCGGCCGTGGTAGCCGATGGGCACCCATTTGTAGTTGGGCAGCAGCGGGTTGTCGGGCCGCATCAGCGTGCCCACCGTCATCGCGTGGTGGATGCCGGTGTAGAAGTCGGTGTAGTCGCCGATGCGGCAGGGCAGGCTGAATTCGGCCTCGGCCTGCGGCCACAGGCACAGCTCCAAAAACGGGCCCTGGTCGCTGCCCTCGGCCAGCGCCGCCGACAGCGCGGCGCGCAGTGCCGTCCAGGCCCGCCGGCCCATGCCCATGAAGGCGGCCAGATCGCCTGCGGCCAATGGCTGCAGCAGCGGGTGGATGTCGTCGGGCCAGGGGCTGTGGCCGGCGGCCAGTTTCAGGTCCAGCACCTGGTCGCCGATGGCCACGCCCACACGCCAGTCGGGGTCGGTGTCGGCGCGGCGGCGCAGGCGCGCCAGTGGCAGGTTCTGGATCGGGAAGTCGCTGCCGCTGGCATTGGCAGACGCGACCCAGCTCAGCAGCAGCGGGTCGTGGGTGGCATCGGTCAGGTTCATGTCGTCTTGGCTGAAGTCGGTGCGGTGCAGGGCGCCGATGGTGCCTGAGGCGGGGGCGTGCCCGCAAGCAAGCCTGCGGGTCCGATCCGCGCTTGCGCGGGCCCGCCCTCAAGCTCGACCGCGCTGCCACGGCAGGCCAGCGCGATGGCCTCGTCCAGCACCCGCAGGTCGCCGATGTGGTTGGCCAGCAGCAGCAGCAGGCGGGCGTTCAGGGCCTGGCTCTGCGCGGCGTCCAGGCCGTCGTGGGCCCCAACCAGGCGCTCGAAGAAGGCGTCACCGGCGGCATAGGCATGGCGCTGACGTTCGCCGGGGATGCCGAAGTTGGGCTGCAGGTTCAGGTGTCGGGTGGGCATCGGTGAATCAGGTTGGCGGGCCTCAGGGCGTTGCGGCCGCGTGCACCACGGGACCGACCCGCGCACCGGTCATGACAAGCGCCATGGCCGCACGCACGGCGGCCGCGTCCAGGCGACGCCAGCGCGCGGCCACATGCTGATCGGGGCGCAGCAGGCAGGCCGTGCCGGGGCGGGCGTCGCAGCGCCCTGCGAGCAGGCCCTGCACATCCTCGACGGCATCCCAGCCCGGCAGCGGCGCGGCGCCCGCCGGTCGCACGAGCAGCGGGCGCAGTGCACCAGGCGCTTGGCCGGGGCGCGCCTCGGCGGCACCGGACGCACCGGGCGCGCCGGGCGCAACGCACGCCGCGGCCGCCAGAGCTGGGTCAGCCGCATCAGCCACATCAGCCACATCAGCCACCCGCTGCGACAACTCAGCCAGCGCCTGGCGCTGCGCCGCATCCAGCCCCTCGGCGGGCACGAACAGCAGCAGCGTGAAGCCTGCGCCCAGATGCGGCAGCAGCCAGGGGCCGGCTGCGCCCGCCACCGGCGCGTCGTCCATCGGCGCACCGGGCTGCAGCCAGCCGCGGAAGGCCTCGGTATCGGTATCGGGCGTGTTCAGCGGCGATTCGTGCAGCACCGTGGGCACCGACAGACGTCCGCTGTTGACCAGCACCCGCGCCGCCGGCACATCGGCCGCCAGCGCCAGCACGGCATCACGCAACACCCTTGCACCGGCCGACTTGGGGGTCATGAATTCGGTGCTGCGGGTGCTGGCGCGGATGTTCTCGTCGGCCGCGGCGCCGCGCTCGGCGTCGTAGCTGTCCAGCAGCACCTCGCTGGCGCGGCCCTGCACCACGGCGGCCAGCTTCCACATCAGGTTGTCGACGTCCTGGATGCCGCTGTTGGCACCGCGCGCGCCGAAGGGCGAGACCTGGTGCGCCGCGTCGCCGACGAACAGCAGCCGGCCATGCCGGAACTGCGCCATGCGCCGGCACTGGAAGCTGTAAACGCTGACCCATTCCAGCGCAAAGCCCACATGCGCGAAGCCGTGGCCGTCGAGCAGCGCCCGGATGCGCGGCGCGACGCGTTCGGGCTGCTTCTCGAGTTCAGGGTCGGCATCGGGGCCGAGCTGGAAGTCGATGCGCCAGACGCCGTCGGCCTGACGGTGCACCAGTGCGCTGGCGCAGGGCGGCGCGGCAGCCGGCGCCGCGCTGCCGCTGATGCTGCTGCTGCTGCTGCTGCCGCCGAACAAGGGCTCGAACCAGAAGCGCCGTTCGCTGCGGTGCTGTGGGTACAGTTCTTCCGTCAGCACCACGTCGGCGATCAGGAAACGGTCCTGGAACACGCGGCCGGCGATGTCCAGGCCCAGCGCGCGACGGATCGGGCTGCGCGCGCCGTCGGCCACCACCAGCCAGTCGGCGTGCACCGTGTAGCTGCCCTCGGGAGATTCCACCTGCAGCCGCACGCCATCGGCTGTGTCCGTCATGTCGGTCGTACCTGTCACCGGCTGCACCTGCACCACGCGGTGCTTCCAGCGCAGGTCCAGCCCCGGCAGTTGCTGCGCACGCTCCACCAGCATCTGCTCCAGGTGGTACTGCTGCAGGTTGACCATGCCCGGGCGCTGCATGCCGGGCTCGGGCGCGAGATCGAAGCTGAAGACCTCGCGGTCGCCATGGAAGGTGCGGCCGACGTTCCAGGTCACGCCCTTGTCCACCACCCGCTGGCCCACGCCCAACCGGTCCAGGATCTCGAGCGTGCGCCGCGCGTAGCAGACGCCGCGTGAACCGATGGAGACGGTGTCGTCCTCGTCCAGCAGCAGCACCGGCAGGCCGCGCAGCGCGCCGTCGATGGCGGCGCACAGGCCCACCGGGCCGGCACCGACCACCACCAGCGGCACGCGCCGGGGCGCCATGCCGGGCCGCGCGTCAATTTCAGGCGCTGGCGCCGAGACATAGCGCGGCCAAGTGTAGGTGCTGAGCATGGGCGTCAGCCTGCGCGGTGCCGGGCGGTGCAAGCGGCGGCGGGCCGGCCGGTCATCGATCCGAACGTGCCGAACCTTGCGAACGCTTCCAATGTTCCGAACGCTTCGACAGGCCAGCCCAGCGCGATCACTCTGCCGCGGCCGCGGTCGGCACAGGCAGCGCGCGGTCGTGCATCCAGGCCGCGTGCTTGGGCGCCTTCTTCGTGCGCGCCCATTCGTCCAGCATCTCGCGCTTGACCGCGTCCAGCGCCGCAAGCATGGCCGGCGTGCCGATGTCGGCGGCCAGTTCCACCCGGTGCCCGTCGGGGTCGAAGAAGTAGATGCTCTTGAACAGCGTGTGGTCGGTGGGGCCCAGCACATCGATGCCGGCGGTCTGCAACCTGGCCTTCGCGGCCAGCAGTTCATCGACGCTGCCCACCTTCAGCGCCAGGTGCTGCACCCAGGCGGGGGTGGCCTGGTCGCGGCCCATCTCGGGCGCGTGCGGCAGTTCGAAGAAAGCCAGCACGTTGCCCCCGCCGGCGTCCAGGAAGACATGCATGTAGGGGTCGGGCGCGCCGGTGGACGGCACCTGGTCCTCGGCGATGGCCAGGATGAAGCGCATGCCCAGGTGCTGTTCGTACCACTCGACGGTGGCCCGGGCGTCGCGGCAGCGGTAGGCGACGTGGTGGATGCGTTCGATGGCCATGGGGTGTGCTCCTGCGGGTTCAGTGTTCCAGCGCCTGCCACATGGCGACGTCGCGCTCTGCCGTCCAGATGCGCGGGTCGCGGTGCTGCGTGGCTTCGTCGTAGGCGCGGGTGACGTCGAAGGGCATGCAGTGGTCGAAGATGACCCAGTGGCCATATTTCGGGCGCACGGCGTCCAGGGTCTCGCGGTAGACGGTCTTCAGGTCTTTGCCCGCGGCGGCGCCGGCCTGCACCGCGGCATAGACGTCGGCGATGAAGCCGCGTGTGCCGGCCAGGCCCGCAGCGACCCGGGCCGGGGTCGTCAGCGCCGCACCGCGGCCGGGCACCAGTTGTTGCGGCTGCAGCGCGGCGATGGCGTCCAGCGTCGCCGGCCACTCGCTGAAGTAGGCGTCGCCGGCATAGGGCGTGGCGTCGAACTCGACCAGGTCGCCGCTGAACAGGATCTTTTCCTGCGGCAGCCACACCACCGTGTCGCCCTTGGTATGGCCGCGACCCAATTGCAGCAATTGCACTTCCAGCGTGCCCAGCCACAGCGTCATCTTGCCGGTGAAGGTGATGCTCGGCCAGGTCAGGCCCGGGGGCACGCTCTCGACATTGCGGAACAGGCGCGGAAAGCGGCCGATCTCGCTGGCCTTGTCCTGCTCGCCGCGTTCCTGGATGAGGCTGAGCGTGTCCTCGCTGGCGATGATGTGGTCCGGGGCGTAGGCGCTGGCGCCCAGTACGCGCACGGCGTGGTAGTGGCTCAGCACCACGTACTTGATGGGCTTGTCGGTGACCTCGCGGATGCGGCGGATGACGTCGGCCGCCATCGCCGGCGTGGCCTGCGTGTCGATGACCATGACCGCGTCGTCGCCGATGACGATGCCGGTGTTGGGGTCGCCCTCGGCGGTGTACGCCCAGGCATGGTCAGACAATTTGGTGAAGCTGACCTGCTTGTCGTGCAGGTCGGCCTGGCTGGCGAAGGCTTTGCTCATGGCGGGTCTCGTTTGCGGGTCTCTTTTGCGCGGCACAGGACGCAGGACGCAGAGCGTTTGATGTTACCCGCGGTGTTTGGTATTGTCTAACGCATTCACCTTAGACGAACCACCATGCCCAGCCCCAAAGCCCCTGTCGGGCGCGTCGCGGCACGGCCCGCCCCGCGCACTGCCCCTCGCGATGCCCAGCGCGGCATCCAGAGCATCGAGGTCGGCGGCGCGCTGCTGCAGGCGCTGGCCCATGCCGGCGGCGCGCTGGCACTGAAGGACCTGGCGGCCGCAGCCGGCATGTCCGCAGCCAAAGCCCACCCCTACCTGGTCAGCTTCGGCAAGCTGGGCCTGATCGGACAGGACGCCGCCAGCGGCCGCTACGGCCTGGGGCCGCTGGCCATGCAGCTGGGCCTGATCAGCCTGCAGCAGCTGGACCCGCTGGCCCTGGCCACGCCGCTGATCGAAGCCCTGGCGGCAGAAAGCGGGCTGACGCTGGCGCTGGCGGTGTGGACAGCGCGCGGCGCCTGCATCGTGCGCGTGGCGCAGCCGCCGGCGCCCGTGTTCGTGTCCATGCGCCACGGCACGGTGATGAGCCTGCGCGGCACGGCCTCGGGCCGGCTTTACGCCGCCCTGCTGCCGCGCGAGCTGGTGCTGCCGGTATTGCAGGCCGAGGCCCGGGCTGCAGGCCGCGCAACCGAATCCCGCTTCGACCGCGCCTTCACCGCCGACATGGCCACCGTGCGCGCGCAGGGCCTGGCGCTGTCCGCCGGGCTCAGCCTGCCCGGCATCCACGCCGTCGCAGCGCCGGTGTTCGACCACGCCGGCCGCCCGGTATTGGCGCTGACGGCCATCGCCCCGGCCGCACTGCTGCCGGCCGACGCCACCGGGCCCTGGGCGCAGCGGCTGCGCGCCGAAGCCGCGGCGCTCAGTACCCGACTGGGGAATCCCCCACGGGAGTGACGCCATCGCGTCCGCGCCCACCGCTTGCATGACGCAGGTTTGCAGGCACGGAAATAGTCTGCCCGGCACTCGCGCCACACAGCGCGGGCAAGGCAGGGCCGGCCTCAGCGGCCCAGCGTGCACAGGGAGGCGGATATGCAGGCAGATACAGGAATTGGCATCGGCGTTTCAGCATCGACCACAGCGTGGACTTCAGCGTGGACCTCGGCGATGCGGCGTGGCGGCATGGTGCTGGCGGTGCTGGCGCTGACCGGCTGCGAAACGATGGACGCCGAAAGCTTCAAGCAGGCGATGATGACCACGCTGGAAGTGACGGGCAAGGCGTTGGAGATCCGCGGCAACTACAAGCAGGCGAAGGCGAACGGGCAGCAGCTTGCGCCACAGAACGGGCACGGCGGATCGGCAGCGGCACCAGAGCGCGGCGCCTATGCGGCGCTCAGCTGCACCACCGCCCAGGCCAACGGCAGTGGCGGCATGTGTCTGGCCAATCTCTGCGGCCGGCCGGTGATGGCCTTCGTGCGCCATGGCAGCGGGGTCGGCGCCGGTGTCATCGGTGCCGGCCGCTGTGTCGGTCTGCGCAGCGACACCTCAGCCGCCTATGCCTGCGAAGCCGGGCACCGCTACGACTGGGGCCGATCCATTTGCATCGCAAGCTGATGCGGCGCTGAGGGCGCTTCCGACTGCAGCAAGCCCGGCTGCAAGCGCTGCAGCCAGCCCGACAGCGCTTCAGTCCACGGGCCAGCGAGGTGCACGGGCCAGCGCCGCCTGCACCGCGGCGGTGTCGGCCCCCAGGCCCGGCGCCGGCCGCGTCACCCCACCCGGCGTGCGCGACAGCTTGGGCACCACGCCCGGCAGCAGCAGTGTGCTGCCGGCGGCTTGCGGCGTCTCGACCAGCATGCCGCGCGCGCGGTAATGCGGGTCGGCGGCGATGTCGGCGACGGTGTAGATGCGCCCGGCCGGCACGGCCGCGGCGTCCAGCACAGCCAGCACCGCGTCCACCTGGCGCGGCGCCGTCCAGGCCTCGATCGCGGCGTCGATCTCGGCCACCCGCGCCACGCGCCCGGCGTTGCCGGCCAGGGCGGGGTCCGAGCCCAGGTCGTCGCGGCCTATCGCAGCCATCAGCCGGCGGTAGATGCCGTCGCCGTTGGCGGCTATCAGCACCAGGCCGTCGGCGCAGCGGTAGGCGTTGCTGGGCGCGATGCCTGGCAATGCGCTGCCGCCCGGGCCGCGCACGACACCGAAGGCGCTGTACTCGGGCAACAGGCTTTCCATGCAGTTGAAGACGGCCTCGTACAGCGCCACGTCGACGATCTGGCCGCGCCCGCTGCGCTGGCGCTCGTGCAGCGCCGTCAGCACGCCGATGACGCCATGCAATGCCGCCAACGTGTCGCCGATGCTGACGCCGACGCGCACGGGCGTGCGTCCAGGCTCGGCCGTCAGGTGTCGAAGACCGCCCATGGCCTCGGCGACGACACCGAAGCCGGGCTTGTCGCGGTACGGGCCCGTCTGGCCGTAGCCGCTGATGCGCAGCACGATCAACCCCGGGTTGGCCTGCATCAGCGCCGCCGGGTCGAGGCCGAAGCCTTCCAGTGCGCCGGGGCGAAAGTTCTCCACCAGCACGTCGGCTTCCAGCGCCAGCGCGCGCACCACGGCCACGTCCTCGGGCCGCTTCAGGTCCAGCGCGACAGATCGTTTGTTGCGCGACTGCACCTGCCACCAGACGGAGGTGCCGTCCTTCAGCAGCCGCCACTGGCGCAGCGGGTCGCCGCCTTTGCCGCCCTCGCCGCTATCGCGTTCATGGCCCGGCGGCTCGACCTTGATGACGTCGGCACCGAAGTCGCCCAGCGTGCGCGCGGCAAAGGGGCCGGCGATGAGCTGGCCCAGCTCCAGCACTTTCAGGCCGGCGAGAGCGACGACAGCAGCAAGCGCGGCTGGTTCGGCCCGCCCCGGGCCGGGGTCGATGTCGGTGTCAGCGTGCATGCGTATATCGGGTGTGACGGCTGTGACGGCTGTGACGGGTATGGCGGGTATGGCGGGTATGACGGGTATGGCGGCCCGGCATTCAGCGCGGCCGCTTCATCGAAAAGCGCTGCGCCGCCGTGATCGCGAAATAGTCGCCCGCACCGCCCGCGCGCAGCACCGGTTCGGCCGCGGCGGTGTCATACACGCCGTCCACCAGCAGATGGCGAGCGATGTGCACTGCAACCACTTCGCCCAGCACCAGCCAGGTCGGCACCGCGTCGCCGGCGGCGGTCTGCAATTGCACGATCTGCGTCACCCGGCACTCGAAGCTGACAGGGCTCTCGGCCACCCGCGGCGCCGTGATCAGGCGCGAAGGCCCGGGGCGCAGGCCGGCCAGCGCAAACTCGTCCACCTCGGGCGCCACCGTGGCCGAGGTGATGTTCATGCGCTCGGCCAGCGGCCGCGTCACCAGGCTCCACGAGAACTCGCCCGTGGTGCGGGCGTTGTGCACTGTGTCCTTGGGCGCGACGCTGGCGAAGCCGACGATGGGCGGGACGTAGTTGAAGGCATTGAAGAAGCTGTAGGGCGCCAGGTTCAGCCCGCCCGCGCCGTCGTGCGTGCCAATCCAGCCAATGGGCCGCGGCCCGACGAGGGCGTTGAAGGGGTCGTGCGGCAGGCCGTGGCCCAGCCGCGGTTCGTAGAAGTGCGGCATCGCCGCAGCCCCGTCCACGGCCCGCGCCTTACCAGACGCCCGTGTTGGGCATCGAAGCCCAGGGCTCGGCCGGCGGCAGCGGCGTGCCGCGCTGCAACAGTTCGATGCTGATGCCGTCGGGGCTGCGCACGAAGGCCATGCGGCCGTCGCGCGGCGGGCGCAGCACCGTCACGCCTGCGGCCTGCAGCGCGGCGCACTTGGCGTAGATGTCGTCCACCGCATAGGCCAGGTGGCCGAAGTTGCGGCCGCCAGTGCAGGCCTCGGGGTCCCAGTTGTGGGTCAGCTCCACCTGCGCCATGTGGTCGCCCGGCGCGGCCAGAAAGGCCAGTGTGAAGCGGCCGGCAGGCACCTCGCGCACGCTCAGCAGTTCCAGGCCCAGGGCGTCGCGGTAGAAGCCGATGGAAGCGTCGAGATCGGTCACGCGGACCATGGTGTGCAGGTATTTCATCGCGGGCGACTGCGTGGCCGGAGGTGGGTGTGGGGGTGGGGGTGGGCGCGATGTTGCCGCAGATGGCGGCAGAGTGCGGGGCCAGCACCCCGAGCCCCCCCAGTCGGTGCTGACAGTTCAGCGCCTGCGGCGGCGCGTGTGAGCGACCAGACCCAGCAGCCCGGCGCACCACAGCGCCACCGTGGACGGCTCGGGCACGGCTGAGGTCACCAAGTGAAGCTCGATCCAGTCGACCGCGATCCAGTCTGTCCGCGTTGCGGGCTGCACCGACAAGTTGCTCAACCCCAGCGTCATCGGGAAAGTGGCGCCAGGCAGCACGGCATCTTCGCGTGTGATCCAGTTGGTGAAACTTCCAGCGAACTGATTGCCATGGGGCAAGTTCGCTGCGCCGACATACGCCGACAGCCCATTCGCAGACACCGCCAATCGGTAAGCGTCGAGCGGAACGCTGTAGTGATCATCGGCCACAAGTGATAAGCGAAAGAACGCCGACGAGAAGGCCGGCAGCGCTGCGGGCAGCGCAAAAGTCCAAACATGGGCATCACCGGTGTACAGGATGTCGGACGCCCTGTCGGCAACACCGTAGTTACCGTAGCCGTTCAGATCCATGCGCAACACGGTTGCGATGGACGTCACGGTCACGGTCGGCGAAGGATTGGAAAAAACACCCGCATGAGCGGCCGGCGCGGCGATACCCACAGTGAGGATGCACAGGGCGGTGCGCAGGATCGTGGTGGCGCTCATGGTGCAACGACGCCTGGGCGTCCTGTCAGCACGGTGGGTTCAGCGGACGGCAGGGCGGCACTGGCCCGCACGGTGGCGTTGGCCAGACGGGACGCAGAAGTGATCATGTTGCGATCTCCAGAGATGTTGATGGCTGCATGGACTGACGCAGGGCGCCGGGCCGCCACGGCTCATCCGCACCCCCCCAGTCAGGGGGTAGGGCCTTGGGCTGCATCCAAGGCGGCGCAGATCGGGTCCACCGCTGGCACCTCTGCTGCGTAGCGCGGCTGCGTAGCGCGGCTGCGTAGACCGGCTGCCAGTTCGACTTGCTGGTAACGCAGGTCATTGCCGCCCTTCTCGATTTCGATGTCGAGGCCTGGACCAGTTGCCGCAATTGCATGCTGTCCATTGCCCGCTCCACTTCTGCCGAAAGGATGCGCTCCAGGGTCGT
>JBBSCX010000100.1:0-10261 GCA_038249905.1 Burkholderiales bacterium | reverse complement strand
TTCGTGACGCTCAGCGGCTGTTTGCGCCACATACAGCATGCGACCTTCGCCGCCGAGCTCCATGCCGAACAGGTGCCAGTCGCTGCGCCTGCTGAGGCCCGGGTTGGCGTTGGGATGCCAAGGCAACGCGGGCGCACGCACCGAGCGCGCAATCAGGCTGCCATCGGCGCGTGCGAGCTGCCAAGCAAACCGGTCCGGGGCTGGTCGCAGCGCCGAAGTCGAAACTGCCCCGCGGCTGTCCTCCGGCAGGTCTGCGAGCAGGGCACCGATCAGTTCGGCCGAAGACTGCAGTCCGTCGTCGAACAGTTCATCCACCTCACGCGCCACCATCAGCCACACCGCAAGACCCACCGCCAGGCCGCACACCATCGACCAGGCGGCCAGTGCACGCATCAGGCGGCCGCGTATCGACGGCTCGCGTTGGATTGACGGCTTGTCGTCCGCCTCGCTCAAGTCTTCTCCATCCGGTAGCCGATCCCGCGCACTGTCTCGATCAGCTCGCGCCCGAGCTTGCGCCGCAGCGACGAGACGTGGACTTCCAGGGCGTTGCTGGCGAGCTCGGCGTCTAGGCCGAGCACGATCTGTTCGAGCTCGGACTTGGGCACGATGCGCCCCGCCCGCAGCGTAAGCGCTTCGAGCACGGCCCACTCGCGCGCCGTCAGGTCGATGCGCTGACCGTCACGGGAGCTCGACTTTGCGCGCAGATCGATGCGGACCGGCCCGAACTCGGCAAAGCCCTTTGCGCTGCCACTGAGCCGACGACCCACCACGCGCACCCTTGCCGCCAGTTCCTCGGGCGCAAAGGGCTTGACGAGGTAGTCGTCGGCGCCACCGTCGAGGCCATTGAGGCGGTCATGCAACAGGTCGCGGGCGGTGAGCATCAGTGCGGGTGTGGCGTCGCCACGCGCACGCTGGGATTTCAGCCAGTCGAGCCCGGAGCCGTCGGGCAGCTGCCAGTCGAGCAGCAGTGCGTCGAAGACCTCGCCGCGCATGCCTTGCGCCTGGGCGATCGTGCAGCACCAGTCCACCACGTGACCCTGGGCCCGCAGGAAGTCGCGCAAGCCCTCGCCAAGCAAAGCATCGTCCTCGAGGAGAAGTAGTCGCATGCCTCTCGCGATGCCGTCTGTTATTCAAAAGTTCAGGTTAACACTGCACTCTTAGGCATTTGCAGGACGCGCTCAACGCCTGACGACCCCCGACAGCCCGCCGCCGATCAGCGCGGCCACGTCCAGCAGCACGCCGGGCAGCGCGACGCCGCCCGGTCCGGCCAGGTAGCGCGGCTGCCATTGCGGGCTGAACTTTTCCTTGAAGCTGCGCAGGCCCCGGAAGTTGTAGAAATGCTCGCCGTGGCGGTAGATGACGGTGCCCAGCCGGTGCCACAGCGGTGCCAGCGGGTGCGCTTCCAGCCCGGCCAGCGGCGCCATGCCCAGGTTGAAGTGGGCGTAGCCTTCGCGCGCGCCCCACAGCATCAGTTCAGTGAAGAGGAAATCCATCACCCCGGGCGGGGCGTCGGGCCGATGACGCATCAGGTCGACCGACAGCTCCCGCCGGCCGCCACCGGCCAGGACATTCGCGAATCCGATGATCTCGCCGTCGCGGCGCACCAGCGCGCACGGGAAGCGAGCCAGGTAGGCCGGATCGAAGCGGCCGAGCGAGAAGCCTTTTTCGCGGCTGTTCTTGGCGCCCAGCCAGGCGTCGGACACCGCGCGCAGCGCCTCGATCAGCGCCGGCACGCGGCTGGCGTCGACGCACTCGAAGCTGAGCCCTTCGCGCTGCGCGCGACGATGCGCCTGCCGCAGGTCCCGCCGTGCGGGGCCGTCCAGCGTGAAGTCGGCGAGCGGCACGCTGGCTTCCTCGCCCAGCTTGATCACCTGCAGGCCCAGGTCCAGATACAGCGGCAGGTTGCCTGCACCGACCTGGTAGAACACGGTACGCCCGGCGTGGCGGTCGGCCATCTCGCGCAGGCGCCACGCCAGGCGAGAGGTGGCGTCGGGCCCGCCGACCGGGTCGCCCAGCACGACCCAGCTGCGCCCGCGCACCTGGTACATCAGAAACGCCTCGCCGTTTCTTTCGGCGCCTTCGGCCCCGCCGGTCTCGTCGAACAGCAGGCGCTTGTCACCGACCAGCGCCAGCGCTGCGTCGGCCGCCGGCGCGGCGGCGACGATGCGCGCGGCGCGGGCCAGTTCGTCCGGCGTCGGGTTGCCGGGCTCGGGCGGCGCCGGACGCAGCGCATGCCACAGCGCCCGCGCGCCCGCGGCGACGGCCACCGCGAGCATCGCGCGCAGGAACCGTGGCGCGTCGCCCTGGAACGCGAAGCGCCACCAGAGCTCATGCGCATAGTCCACGTTGCGGTACGCAAGCAGGCCGATCCAGCCGGTGGTCAGCACGACGGCGGAGATGGCCCTCATCGACTGCGGGGACAGCATGTCGCTGCGCACGGCAGCCTCGCGATTGAACGCCGACCGTCCCAGCCAGAGGATGGCCAGTACCACCAGCGCGAGCGTGGCCTCTTCGAAGTCCAGGCCCTTCAGCAGAGAAGCCGCCGCCGCCACCGCGAGCATGGTCGTTGCCAGCTGCCAGGCCTGGCGCACGCGCAGCACTAGCGCCTGCGCCAGGATCATCAGACCCAGGCCGAGCAGGCTACCCAACAGATGGGACGCTTCCAGCACCGGCAGCGGCACCACGCCGCGCAGCCAGTGCAGACGCGGGGCCTCGGCCGGCAGGCTGCCCGACCACAGCAGCACCGCCCCGGTGATGAAGACCGTCAGGCCGGCGGCGGTGGGCGCCAGCCAGACGAACACGGGCCGCGCGGTAGCCCAGCTGCGGGCCAGCCGCCCACGCTG
The DNA here is from genome assembly GCA_038249905.1 of Burkholderiales bacterium. Lineage (GTDB taxonomy): Bacteria > Pseudomonadota > Gammaproteobacteria > Burkholderiales > Burkholderiaceae_C > Rubrivivax. The sequence goes on along the minus strand of JBBSCX010000100.1, from coordinate 7,418 downwards.
CTCGCGCAAGCCCATCGCGCTGGCCAGGCCTGCCGACAGGGCCAGCGGAACGAGGTAGTAGACGACGCGGTAGCCGATGATGGCCGCCAGCAGCGCGTCACGCGGCACCTGCGGCAAGGCCAGCAGCAGCACAGTCTCGAACACGCCCAGCCCACCCGGCACATGGCTGACGATGCCCGCGACGATGGCCAGCACGTAGACGCCCAGGAAAACCGCAAAGGGCGGTGCGGCCCCGGCGGGCAGCAGGGCCCAGAGCGCCAGCGCCGCGCACGACAGGTCGACCAGGGCCAGCGCGATCTGGCGCCAGGCCAGGCCCAGGCCCGGCACCTGCACCTGCCATGCGCCCAGCGTCAACGGCCGGCGGCGCCGCCAGGCGAAGACCAGGTAGCCCGCCACCCCCATCAGCAGCAGGGCGCCGACTGCCCGCGCGGTGGCCGCGTCCAGATGCAGCCAGCCAGTCGCGGCCGCTGGCTCGAACACCAGCGCCAGCCCGGTGGCCGCAGTCACGCCCAGCGCGAACGTGAAGGCGACCAGCCCGGCCATCACTGCGACATCCGGGGCGGACAGCCCCCAGGCGGTGTACAGGCGCATGCGCACCGCACCGGCCGTGAGCATTGCCAGGCCCAGGTTGTGACCGACCGCTGTGGCGATGAAGGACGCGACAGCGACCCGGGGGTACGGTAGCGGCTGCTTCAGGTGCCGCAGAGCGAGCACGTCGTAACCGGTCAGGGCCAGATAGCTGCCGGCAGTACCCAGCAGGGCCAGCAGGAAGGCTGACGCACCGACCTGCGCGAAGGCTCGGCGCACGTCGGCGAGATGGATCCGGGCCAGCTCACCATGAAGCACCCACAAGGCCAGACCGAGCAGCGCCATGCCCGCGACAGCGGACAGCAGCGCCCGCAATCGCGATGAAGGCCAGCGTTCCGGGAGCGTTGGGGAGGCGAGCATGGGGTCGGGGCCTTTCATGGCCCACAGACTAGCGGCAGGCGCCGGCATCCGCATCCCGCTGCGCGCAACGGCGGCATGGATGCATGAATGCATGAATGCATGAATGCATGGTGCAGATTCGTGCAGATGCAAGTCGGCCCCTGGGGCGCAAGCCGCAGGGGCCGGGGGCCGGGCCGGGCCGGGACAGAACCCTGGCCCGCTCAGGCAACGATCACTTCGTCGGTGCAGCAGCTGGGGCCGCGCTGTCAGTCGTGGCCGGCTTCTTGGCATGCTTGGCGGCCTTGGTGTGCTTCACTGTCTTGACATGCTGGGTGGGATGCGCCGTCTTCTTGGCCTTGACAGCGGTGTCGGCGGGCGTCGTCATCGGTGCCGGGGTTGCTGCGGGTGTGCGGGCAGCGGCCGGCGCCTGGGCGAAGCTGAACATCGAAGCGGTGCCGAGCAGGGCGGCGGCAATCAGGGTCTTGGTCGAGGTCATGATGGTTCCTTGAAGGGATCAACCCGTGGATGCCCCGGGTTCGTTGAGCCGGTCCGGTATGCGCCGGACTTGCTGATCACAACGGTGTCGGACGGCTTGGCGCCGACACGACCCGCCGGACTTAAGCTAGGCCTAAGTCAGGTCTTCCTACATTCACGGCCCCAAGGTCGCGCGCGCGACCTGCCAACCCCTGAGGAGCGCGATGCGCCTGCTGCTGGTCGAGGACGACACGATGATCGGCGAAGCCGTGCTCGACCTGCTGCGCGAAGAGAACTACGCAGTCGACTGGGTGCGCGACGGCGAGATGGCTGCCACCGCGTTGTTGACCCAGCGCTACGACATCGTTCTGCTCGACCTGGGCCTGCCGCGGCGAGACGGCCTGGCCGTGCTGGGCGAATTGCGGGGCCGCAGCGACCTGACGCCGGTGCTCATCACCACCGCACGCGATGCGGTGGCGCAGCGCATCGCCGGCCTGGACGCCGGCGCCGACGACTACATCATCAAACCCTACGCGCTGGACGAACTGCTGGCACGCATCCGCGCGCTGCTGCGCCGCGCGGCCGGCCGCGCCGAGCCGGTCTACACGCACGGCAACGTCGCCATCCAGCCGGCCACGCGTGAAGTTACCGTGGACGGTAAGCCGGTGATGCTGACGGCGCGTGAATGGGCGGTGCTGGAACCGCTGATCGCACGTCCGGGCGTATTGCTGTCGCGCACGCAGCTGGAGGAAAAGCTCTACAGCTGGAAAGATGACATCAGCAGCAACGCCGTCGAGGTGTATGTCCACGGCCTGCGCCGCAAGCTGGGCACGGCGCTGATCCAGAATGTGCGCGGTGTCGGCTACATGGTGCCCAAGGCGTGAGCCGGCGGCGCCTGAGTGTCGGGCTGCATTCGCTGCGCACCCGGCTGCTCGTCTATCTGGGGGCGGCCATCACGCTGGTGGCTGTGGTCCAGGCCAGCGTGGCCTACAGGACCGCACTGGCCGAGGCAGATGCGATTTTCGATTACCACATGCAGGAGACCGCGCTGTCGCTGCGCGGCGGCCTGCCGTTCGAGCCCGACGCAGAAATACCCGAAACGCTCGAGCACGGTGACGAGAACTTTGACTTCGTGGTGCAGATCTGGTCGGCCGACGGCCAGCAGCTGTACAGGTCGGCGCGGCGCGCCGACCTGCCCGACCGTGCTGTGTTGGGGTTTTCAACGGTGCTGGCGCGCGGCAGCACCTACCGCGTGTTCTCGGTGCAGACGCCGCGCCAGGTGATCCAGGTGGCCCAGGACATGGAAGTCCGCCGCGAGATGGCGCGCACGCTGGCGCTGCGCACGGTGGCGCCAATGGCTTGGCTCGTACCGCTGCTGCTGGCCGCGGCCTGGTGGGTGGTGGGCAGCACCCTGGCCCCGTTGCAGCGCCTGCGCGCGCAGCTCGCCGAACGCCGCGCCGACGACCTGGCGCCGGTGGGCGAAGTGTCGGGGAGCGAGGAGCCGCTGCCCGACGAGATCCGACCGGTCGTGCACGAACTCAACGGGCTGTTCGGCCGGCTGCAGCACGCCTTCGACGCGCAGAAGCGCTTCGTTGCCGATGCAGCGCACGAACTTCGCTCGCCGCTCACGGCGTTGAAGCTGCAGGTGCAGGGCCTGGCTCGTGCGAGCGATGACGAGGCGCGGCAGCGCGCCGTGCAGCGCCTGGACGCGGGCATCGAACGCGCTAGCCATCTTGTCGACCAGTTGCTGCTGCTGGCACGTCAACAGGACGGCGCCGGGCCCGCGTGGCGCCCCGTGGTGCTGATGGACATACTGCACCTGTCACTGGCCGACGTGGCGCCGGCAGCCCAGCATCAGGGCATCGACCTCGGCCTGATTCAGGTGTGTGCAGATGTGCATGGCGATGGCGATACGGGCGCACACCTAGCCCCGACCCCGGCGGCGGACACGTCGGTCGACGGTGACGCCGAAGCGCTGCGTGTGCTGTTGCGCAACCTGCTCGATAACGCCGTGAGATACACGCCGTCCGGCGGGCGCGTCGACGTTGCGCTGAAGCGCGAGGGTGCCACGCTGCGCCTGCGCATCGAGGACAGCGGCCCCGGCATTGCCGACGCCGCGCGCGAACGGGTCTTCGACCGCTTTTACCGCGTACCCGGCAGCACAGCCACCGGCAACGGCCTGGGGCTGGCCATTGTCAAGGCCATCGCCGAAGGCCATGGCGGCACGCTGGCTCTGGGCCGCAGCGAGCGCCTGGGCGGACTGCGCGTCGACCTGTGCCTGCCGGCCACGACCGGCTTAAGTCCGGTCTAAGGCCCGCGGCGCAGAGTGAGCCCAAGGCCGCTGAGTGCGGTCAAGGAGTCACGATGAATGACGAATCAACAACCTCAATTGGCCCGAGCCGCAAGCCTGGTCTGCCCGTTGGCGGCCGCGCCTGGGCGCTGAGCCTGGTGGCCGCGGGCCTGATCGGCGGCGCATGCGCCAGCCTGATCACGACGGCGTTGGCCCCTGATGTGGTGCGCCAGGCCGCCCGTGCATTGGGCGCAACGTCGCAGGTTTCGACAGCGGCCATTTCACGGTCCGTCGTGCAGCCTGAAGCATCCCCTGCCGTATCCCCCGCTGCGCAAGCTGGCACAGGCCCGCTGGCGCTGCCTGACCTGTCACAGATTGCTGCACGGCAAGGCGCCGCGGTGGTGCACATCAGTGTCACTGGCCTGTCGCGCGTTGCTGGCGAAGCTGGGCAGGATGGCTTCCCCTCGGGTCCGCCTCAGGCCTCGGGCGGCCAGGGTTCTGGCTTCATCGTCGGTGCCGACGGCCTGATCCTCACCAACGCCCATGTCGTCCACGGTGCCAAGGAAGTGAACGTCAAGCTCGCCGACCGGCGCGAGTTCGCCGCACGTGTTTTAGGCAGCGACCGGCAGAGCGACGTGGCCGTTCTGAAGATCGAGGCGCACGGCCTGCCGACCGTGCCGCTGGGCGACCCGAAGCAGCTGCGCGTGGGCGAATGGGTGCTGGCCATCGGCTCGCCCTTCGGGTTTGAGAACAGCGTCACCGCGGGTGTGGTCAGCGCGAAGGGCCGTTCGTTGCCGGACGACAGCGCCGTCCCCTTCATCCAGACCGACGCTGCCGTGAACCCCGGCAACTCGGGCGGGCCGCTGTTCAACACGCGCGGTGAGGTCGTCGGCATCAACAGCCAGATCTTCAGCCGCACCGGTGGCTACGAAGGCCTGTCGTTCGCGATTCCCATCGACGTCGCGGTGCGCGTGAAGGACCAGATCGTCGCCAGCGGCCACGCCACCCACGCCCGCCTGGGCGTCATTGTCCAGGAAGTCAACCAGGCGCTCGCCGACTCCTTCGGCCTGGACCGGCCCGAAGGCGCGCTGGTGGCCGGCGTCGAACCCGGCGGCCCCGCCGAGCGTGCAGGCCTGAAGGCGGGCGACATCGTCCGCAAGCTCGACGGCCAGGCCGTCGTCGCATCGGGCGACCTGCCGGCGCTGCTGGCGCGGTCCGACCCGGGCGCCAAGGTGTCGATGGAGGTCTGGCGCCAGGGCCGGCGTCAGCAATTGACCGCAGTGCTGGGCGACCGCGCCGAACACGACACCACCGTGGCCCAGGTTGACAAGCCCGCACGCGGTGCCACCGCTGGCCCGCTGGGGCTGGCGCTGCGGCAGCTGTCGCCGCAGGAGCGCCGGCTGGTCGACGCCGACGCCGGTCTGGTGGTGCAGGACAGCACCGGTGCGGCAGCGCGCGCCGGCGTCCAGCCGAACGACTTGCTGTTGGCCATCAACGGTACACCGGTGGCGAGCGTCGAACAGGCGCGCAGCCTGGTAGCGCACGCGGGCAAGTCGGTGGCGCTGCTGCTGCAGCGCGATGGCGAGCGGATCTTCGTGCCGGTGCACATCGGTTGATTGGTGATCGGGCGATCATGTGCTTGGGTACCCGCGTGAATCGGGGCGTTTGCCTGCAGACCACAGGAACGTAGCGCAACACAATGGGAGTCACCGTTTTCGCCAGCGGGGTACTGGTCGTGCTGTCGACGCTGCTGCACTACGAGGCGCTGCGGGCGGTGGGTCTGGTGCTGCCGCGGCTGCACATGGCGCCGCGGGCGCGGTTGATCGTCGTCATCTTGGCGACCTTTGCGACCCACATGTTCGAGATCCTGCTCTATGCGGTGGCCGCCTATGGGCTGGTTCACGGCCTGGACGTCGGCGCACTGGGCGCGCCGGGAACGCCCGGTATGCCGGGCCTGCCGGGTGCATCGGATTGGGCTACCACACTGTTCTTCTCCGCCCAGACCTACACCTCGCTGGGTTACGGCGACGTGGTGCCGCAAGGAGCGCTGCGCACGCTGGCCAGCGTCGAGGCGCTCAACGGTCTGCTGCTCATCGGCTGGACAGCGTCCTACACCTACATCGCCATGCAGCATTTCTGGGCCGACGGCATCGCTGTGGCAAGCAATCCCGAAGCGCGGTGAGTCCGTGCGGGGTGGTGCGTGCAGGGTGGGAATGGGTCGGCCGGGGTGACGCCTGAAGTCTTAAGTCAGGCCTAAGTTGTCTTGGACACACTCCGCCTTCCTATCCATTCAACCTCGAAAAAGGATCCTTCTGTGAAGCTGAACGTTACAACGCATCGCCAGGGGCGTCGTGTCTTCCTGATCCAGGCCGCTGGCATCGCTGCCGCCCTGGGTGTCACAAGTGCCGCCAGAGCGCAGCCCGCCGTCGCCGACACCGATGCCAATGCGGTGGCGCTGGGCTATCGCGCCGATGCGACCAAGGCCGACAAGGTCAAGTACCCGACCTACAAGGCGGGCCAGGCCTGTGGCAACTGTGCGCTGTTCCAGGCCCCGGCCGGTGCAGCGGCTGGCGCCTGCCCGCTGTTTGCCGGCAAGCAGGTGTCGGCAAAGGCCTGGTGTAGTGCCTACGCCAAGAAGGCCTGAGGAACCTGCAAGTGCGTGTGGCCCGTGATCCCGGCAGCGGGTTTGCTTCGGGTCGGCAGCACCTGTTCGCGGGCTTCAGAGGCAGCTGTCCAACCGCGCGCCTGTGCTGGCCGGACCGCTCGGGCAGCGAACGACAGCTACGCCTTGGTGTGGATTTCTCGGCCTGATCCGCGAACGACCGTTTCCTAAGTGGAGCGGCCGCTCGGCCTGAAAAGTGCCACCGGCGGCTTGGGGTCGGCAACGGCCAGCCGCCGCGCCAAGTTGGTTGCCGGACTGCCGACGTTCAAATTGGGCCGCCAGACAGCGGGCATTCGGGGAAACCCTCAATCGGCCAGAAGCCGTCAACGACGAGCGGCTGCTTGGCGGCGGGTCGGTTGCCTTCGCACAAGCCCTTGGCGAGCACGGGAAATGCCCGAGCATCCCGCAGACTCCGGCATGGCGGGCAGTCGCCTACTCGCCCTCGCAGTTGTCGGCGACACTTGAGCGGAAGATGGCGCAGCGGACGCGTCTCCAAGGTGCTGCATCCTTGTCGCCGTGCGGCCCTTCCGCTACCCAAACCCTCATTTATCCGCCGGTGTTTGCCGTTTTGACATTCCTCCGGATCAACCATCAGTCACGCAATACCGAGTCAACTGCGTGGCTCGACTTCCATTTCGGGCCGAGACGCCTCTGCCGGCAATGCGAGCCTCACAGCTAGAACTTATTAGATCTGAATCTGCAGCTGCCAGGGTCCGGGTGGCATGCTGCCGCCAACTTCCGCATAGGCTCCGGGTCCAAGAATCCGCCAAGCGGGAACGATGTACGACGTGAATGCCGCCTCGTTGCCAGCGATGTGCATGCCGACGAAGGTGGGGTCGTCATCATCGCTGGGCAGCAATACGGGGCAGCCACTGTCACCGCGCAGCGTAGTCTGTCCGAAGCGCACTTGAAGTTCCAGCACTCGGTGCAGGATGTTGTGTCGGCTTCCGTCGGCAAAGTCGTACTCCAGCCGCAAATCCTGTTCGACCAGCGAGCGTTCGGCAAGCAGGGGTGGCTGCCCAGGGTTCTGGCGTCGAGGGTTGTTACCCGGAACATGAATCTCGA